>JAFDAT010000211.1 GCA_019313725.1 Deltaproteobacteria bacterium | reverse complement strand
TTCTGAAGCGGTTACCCAGGACTGCATTGACTGGTACGGCTACTTTTTGAACTTCAGGGCCAGTACCGAATCGGGCCGGATGCTCGCGCTGGACCACATTTTTTTTCAACGGGTTAAACTGCTGGCGATCATGACCAAATCATTTGCGGAAAGCAATCCCATGGGCCAACATAGAAGAATGGCCGTTCGCAACAATATCGATTATATCTGCGACACCCTCGGGTATGTACCGACGACCGAAGAGATCGAAATGCTCAAGGTTGCCTGACCGGCAGAATATTCACCGGCAGCAAAACAGGCAGCCCTCGCCTCGTTGAAATTGGCCCCGCCCCTACGTTAACTAACGTCTCGGAATTTCTACAATTAACTGAAATCATATTATATTTATCTTCACCATTTTATGCCGTGACATAAAATGGTGGAATTGTGAGCGCAGCGAACTAAGTTCAAACCTGTGTTTCCCGGTTCGTTGTGAACGATCCTGCATGAAAATTTATACAAATAGTGCTTTACCAACATCGGGCCTTGTGCTATTGAAGACCGCTTATGAATACCTTATCAAAAAAATTCCCCAGAACAGTCGAAACGGCTGTGGACAAAATTATGGCGGACATATCGCGTCGAGACCAAACCCGCATTGCCAATATGAACGAAACCAAACTGGTGGAATTCCATATCAATTACGGCATTTACATTAAAAACGAGCTCAGGCTGTGGAGCAACGAACCGCTGATGGAAGCGTGCAAACAGATGGCGGGCGTGACCAAACTCAGCCCGGATCAGGCATCCTATATCATTCTGAAAGAACTCCAGGAACGGCTTCTGCAGTCCGACATCCTGCGGGTGGTCAAATAGCGCGCCATCTGCTTCTGCAATAAAAATATCGAATCGAGGGAAAAAAATATATCTCAATGATTTATTTGTGATAGTTGTTAGCAGGTGTGATCTGATATGGTTTTTGTTGAACTAAAAAATGATAGATAATTGATGCATAAATGGTATGCTCTCGGAGATCTTGTGAGAAATCGAACTCTTCAAGTATATATTCTGCCACATCTTCTCCATACCTGTACTGATATGCGATATCGAAAAGAACTTTTCCTTTGGCAAATCCAGTACCGCAGCTAAAACCGTAAAAATCATCTGATCCACCATCTGCAGGGGCAGGATCATAAAAGATACCGGCCCTGAAAGGTATGACATATGCTGTGGCAATATGCAGATACTCTGCCCCGGTTCGAACCTGGTGCGTAGGGCTGATGTCAGCTTCATCGGCGAGTTCACCGGTAATCGGTGATATCTTTTTGCCGTCTTCGGTTGTAAGCGTATAATCCTCCCATTCTGTCCGATATATATCGAACGAGACCGTAAAACTGTCCGAAAAACGATACGCAACTCCGATGCCGTAGGACATTGGAAAATTGATTTCCTCTTCTGTTTCCGATTGAAAGCGGCGAAGGGATATGCGGCACTGAAATAATTGAGGTTACTGCCATTGACAACTTGATCATCGTCGGCTTCGGGGTCCGACCCGAAGCTGTTGCTTTCCGTTCGGGAATAGTAGGCGCCAACCATGGAAATCTCAGGGGTCTCCAATTGGATGCGCCCGCCCGGATTCCAGGAAGTTGCAGTGGCATCGTCGGCGACAGCAATAAATGCCCTCCCCCATGCCTAAAGCCCTGGCACCTGAACCTACAGGGTTCAATGAAGATGGGATTTCAATTCTTGGAATAACGTCTGCCAAGGAAGAATTCTGAAATACAAACATCGACAGAAAAAAACCCAAGAAAACAGCCACAAATCGAAAATCAGTACCAGAATGCATCATGGATTACTCCCTCAAAATAATACGTCTATAAAGCAGCAGCCGCCGCCGCCGGCAAAATCCCATAAATAGGTAAAGGGTACATTACCATCGGTAATTGTTCCCAGGAAATTAACGCTGTCACCTTCATTGACAACCACGTCAGAATCATGGGATGCTATTGTTGCTACAGAAACCGTATTGACGCTGGTGGGTGTCATCCCGATATTTTTGCTCAGGGTGCCGCCTTCCGTGATCCCGACCTCTGCGGGTCCAATGGTATCGAATCCTGCCGCTGTGATGGTAAGATTATATGAACCCGGGGGCCGAACACCGGCCATTTCTTGCATTGCACAGGGGTTCCCGTGGTACGCTGGGCATAACCAAATGATATCGATAATATTATCCATATTTCGAGTTGGTAACTCCATGAATCACAGGAAATGTCAAAGTTGAGATATTATCTCTACTTTGTACGATAATACTTAAAATTGCTAAGTGTATCGTACATGATTATTCAATATTGATGGATTATATTTCTCGCTGTATAATTTACATTTTCAAAATCAGGCTGGCCTTATTCACCCACAGAAAACTTATTGATTTTACATAAATCAATGGAAGTATAAACTTGCATTTCAAGCGGGACAGAAGAAATCACAGCATAGACATTATGGAATCATCCACTGCTCAGAATATGGACAGGATAGAGAACAGGACTGGCATAGAGCGAAGAAGTGGCAAGGATCGAAGGTGTGATTATGATGAACAAAGAAAAATACTTCGGTCTAAATTAAAGCCTGGTGTATTTATTTTTTTAAACCAGCCTCGGCTATTCAAACGACTACAACTTAAGAAAAGAAAATTTGCCGAAATACTTGATATTTCTTTAACAGGTCTACGGGCTCAATATGTAGCCTCTGGGTTGTTCAAATATGAACAACCTATGTTATCGATAGTAACCAATGACGGTGCAGTTAAAATTGATAACATTTCTTTCAAAACTGTAACAGATAATAAGGTTACCAATCTCCCGAATAATACACAATTAAGAAGATGCAGCATTAAATTTGAGGAGATTTCCGATAACCAGAAACTACAACTAAATCAGATTATACGGAAATTCTCCGATAAATAAGCCCCCCATAAAACCGGCCATGCACAATATGAAACTTTATCTGATCATAAATTACCTGAAGTTTCCGATGTAGTGCCTCCAGTGGTGAAAATATACCCCCCTGTGTTAGGATAGTTGTCGCATGAGATAAAACCCGCTATAAGAGGGAGCAGGAGGATCACTCATGCGATATCCATTAGAACGTAAAGAAGCCGTGCTGCGAAAAATGATGCCGCCGCACAACCGATCCATCAGACAGTTAGCCCAGGAAGAAGGCGTCTCTGAAGCCACTCTTTTTAACTAGCGCAAGCAGGCTCGAGATAAAGGTTTTCTGCTGCCAGACGGCGATAGCGGTCCAGAAGGCTGGTCAGCCAGGGACAAGTTCGCAGCCGTTTTAGAAACTGCAACTTTAAACGAAACTGATCTATCCGAATATTGCCGAAAGAAAGGGATATACCCTGAACAGCTTTTGCAATGGCGAAAAGCCTGTGAAAGGGCCAATGACTGGGATCGGGAAAGCTCTCGCCGTTTGAAAACTGAGAAGAAGGCGGATCGCCAGCGCATCCACCGATTAAAACGGGAATTAAGACGCAAGGAAAAGGCATTGGCGGAAACGGCCGCCTTGCTGGTGCTGCATTCTGACAATGGTTCTCCCCAAAAGGGATCCACGCTCAATGTCAAACTTGAATCGCTGGGGATCATGGCTTCGTTCAGTCGGCCGAGAGTCAGCAATGACAACCCCTATTCAGAAGCGCTTTTTCAAACGTGTAAATATCGGCCGGGTTATCCAAGATCTGGATTTGAAACAATCGAGGATTCTCGCCGTTGGGTGAATCAATTTGTTCTCTGGTATAACGATATTCATCTGCATAGTGCGATTCGTTTTGTCACCCCCGAATCAACGGCATCGGGGGGAAGATCTGATGCTGAGACCGAGGAAGGTCGTGACGTTTAAATGCAGCGGCAAGCTGCGGAGCCGAATCAATGACAGATAACTCTCACTTGGTATACTCTACTGAATCTGGTCGGGTGTGTCCCGGCTGTAGAAAGCCTGCAAAGAAATGTTCCTGTAAAAGTAGGAAAGCAAATAGCCCAAGCATACAATCGGACGGCATCATCCGTATCAGAAGAG
Source organism: Deltaproteobacteria bacterium (assembly GCA_019313725.1). Classification (GTDB taxonomy): domain Bacteria; phylum Desulfobacterota; class Desulfobacteria; order Desulfobacterales; family B30-G6; genus JAJDNW01. The sequence continues at coordinate 2,228 of JAFDAT010000211.1, read as the reverse complement.
AATCTAAAGGCAGAAGAGGAAAAACGGTTACGTCCGTTGCAGGTTTTCAGGAAGGAACCCATGACCTGAAGCAGATTGCCAAAAAACTTAAAGGCCAGTGCGGCACGGGAGGTTCGATTAAAGACAGCATCATTATCATTCAAGGGGATCACCGGCAGACGATTCAAAGTGAGCTTAAAAGACAGGGCTTCAAGGTTAAGCTCGCAGGTGGATAACCAGTGACCTCCAGATACAAACTAAAGCGTTACATCGAATGCCCCTTTTGTTCCAGTGTACTTGAACCCAAGAGCGGCAAAATGAAATGCCCTGAGTGCCGTGCCAAGTTTAAGTACGATGATCGTAGGAAACTCACCTGTATTTATTTGAATAGAGTATCACGGAAGTGTAAAAGATGGGTAAAGCATTTGCTTATTTAGTGGTGATCTTTCTTGGACTCTTTATCTTAGAATGGTTTGGGGTTATCGACATCCCATATGTTGACCTGCCTAATTTCACCACCGGAAAACAAGAATTGATGCATCAAACCACTGAAGCGGTAGAACAGATGGAATAATCAAGCGTAGGGAACGATATGAAAACTGACCTATACACAAAATCGATCTTAACGATCATTGCAATATGTCTGGTATGGATCTGCATCAGCATGACATCTTCCGCATTTGCTGACAAAGACATGATTGATGTCAACATCGTGAAGGTTTCTGATAAGTACATTGGCAATGCTGTGCCTGTTGTTCAGAAGTGAGATAGATCCAATGACCTCATCCAAGCAACCCTGCTGGGCATGCAGCACAAAAGTCCACCTCAAGAAGACCTACATTTTCCCATTGGAGATGGACGGGACTGATGCTCCGGACAACATCTTTCACCTCTGTGATCTGTATCACAGGTTTTTGGTAAAACTTTGATCAGCGGATGAAAACACAGGCTACGGACTATACTTTGGGAAGACATCCGTGATGGTATCACAAGTCATCGTTCACCGGCCTGAATGATAATATCACAACGACAGCTTTCGGACATTTGTTTTTTGATTCATTAAGATGGCGGATGGCGATAATTGGAGTTATCCACAAAAAAAGCAGGGCCAATATTTGACCCTGCCTGTTTGATAATAGCAATCGCTGTGTCAGCTTTTCTATATTTTGACTTCGCTGATTTGAACAGTGGGCAAGATGTCTGTGTAATTTGGAAGATCTGCCATAATTGCTTCCATGTGGGGTCCGATGGCGCTCTGAAATTCGTCAACTGAATCGAACAATATATGCCCCATGGCGACATAGGGTGCCGGAGAACCGGGGTCTCCCCCGGCAAGACCTTGATCCACGCTACCCCCCTTGACTGCCCCACCAAGCTTTTCCATAACCATGGGGATGTGACTATTAATATAATAGTCCATATCAAATTTCTTTCCTTCCTCATTTGGATAAAATATGCTGAATTTGATCATTAGTCTTTCCTCCTTTCCCGTTGTAGTTACAAACCAGACGATTGATGGTTAAACCTTTATCTTGTCAGAAAACCAAATATCACACAAGTACCGATACCATTTGGTCATCGCCATGGTACCACTGAAGGGCCTATGATTGCAAGGTTTGGTCGGCTGTGATTATTTTCGCATACCGGTGGTTTTTCAGATGGCTGATATCTACCGTTTTGTAGGAGAGGTATCCACGGTGCAGGGCAATAGATTTATGTAATCTTCAATTCACTTGATAATAAGAACGCTTATATATTGTGGTCAGTGCTCGCTGTCAGAAGCGAAATTTAGGCTCCCTTTTGAGTGTGTTATCACAGGTCGTTAGAAGTTCTATGCGCCGTTGATGTGTTGGCATCACTGGTTCAAGGACAAGGATAATATGTGTTTCTTTTTCATTTCGTGCCCTAAAAAGAATATTTCCAACTGCTGTTACATTTCATCCTCGATGGGAAGATGCATGAAAAACCAATCCTCTATCCGTTGCATAAATGATTCTGCTGGCTGCGATGTCAGCACAACATTTCCGGATACCCAGATAACATTGCCGTCGTCATCGAACTGAAGATCCCAGGAATTTTCCTGTGAAAAATCGCGTTCAACTATTGAGCGGACCTCGGCATTAAGCGCCTCGCTATATACCAGAAGCCCCATTTCGGTATTGAGCCTAAGGGAACGTGGGTCCAGGTTCGCGCTACCGATGAACACCTTGTCTCCGTCGATAATCAATGCCTTAGCGTGCAATGCGAGG
>JAFDAT010000210.1 GCA_019313725.1 Deltaproteobacteria bacterium | reverse complement strand
CTTTGCCTCGCGAATGGCACGGGCCAGCGGCTCCGGTTTCATCACCATACCGCACCCACCGCCATAAGGCCGGTCATCGGTTACCCGATGTTTATCCAACGCGCAGTCCCTTATGTTCAAGGTTGAAGCAGATATATGCTTCTGCGCAATGGCTCTGCCGACAATGCCGTAATTCCAGAATTCGTGAAACATATCCGGAAAAATCGTTAAAACAGTAAAGTCCATTCAGAGGTCCCGTAGCCCTTCCGGCAAATCAACGCGCATCAACTTCCGATCGACATCAATCTCCCGCACTACCCATTCGAGAGCCGGGACCAATATCTCGGCAGGCGCCTTTCCCTCTGTATTTTTTACAACATAAACATCGTTGCTGCCGGTCTGCATGATCGACACCACACGACCGAGGTACTCGTTCTCAACAGTAAAAACGGAAAGCCCGATAATATCCGACCAGTAATAAACCCCTGCTTCGGGTTTCTCGAGCAAATTCCGGACCATAAAAAGCTCCAGGCCCATAAGTTCCTTGGCCTGGTCACGGCTCGATATCCCCTCGAAAGCCATCAGGATGGTTTTATGGTGCGATTTGACCCATTCGATAGTAAACGTTTTCTCCAAACCGCCGACTTCCACAAATACAGGACTGCCGGGCTTGAAGCTGGACACAGACTCGGCATACGAAAAGACCTTTACAGTCCCTTTGATGCCATGGGCGCCGACGATCTTTCCCATCGATAAAAAGCGAACATTATCCACAAAATTATTCGATGATCTCTAGAACTGTTCGTTTTTTTATCTTTGCGGATGCAGCGCTCAGAATAGTGCGCATCGCCCGCGCGGTTCTGCCCTGTTTACCGATCACTTTCCCTAGATCCTCTTTGGCCACCTTTAGCTCCAGTACGGAAGTCTGGTTCCCCTCAACCTCGTCTACAGCTACCTGGTCCGGATTGTCCACTAGCGCTTTAGCAATGTAATAGATCAGATCTCTCATCGCTTCGCTCCTTTACTGGCTGTTGAGAATTAGAGTAGAGGTACTATTCCGGATTCGCGAACAAACCTTCCTTTTTCAATATGCTTTTTACGGTGTCTGATGGAAGCGCACCCTGGTCAATCCAATACTTCACCCTGTCGGTTTTCAAGGTAACCTCAACCGGGTCGTGCAGCGGGTTGTAGCTGCCGACGGCTTCCAGGTACCTGCCGTCCCTGGGGCTTTCACCATCAGCGACAACAATACGATAATAGGGTCTCTTTTTGGCACCATGTCTAGCCAGACGAATTTTAACTGACATACATTTTCTCCTTCAGAAAGGCAGCATTCCGCGGCCAAGTCCGCGCATGCCACCTTTGTTGATCTTTTTCATCATTTTTAAAATTTGTGCATAATTTTTCAATAACTTATTTACATCTTGTACACGGGTTCCGCTGCCCTTTGCAATCCTTTTTCGCCGGCTTCCATTGATAACGGTGTGCTGGCGCCGCTCATGAGGGGTCATGGAATTGATAACCGCCTCAATGCGGATAAATTCCCGGTCATCGACCTGCAGGTTTTTCAACTGCTTGACCTTGCCCATACCGGGGATCATGTTGACCAGATCGGACAGAGAACCCATTTTTCTGATCTGAACCATCTGGTCGCGAAAATCTTCCAGGGTGAACTGGTTTTTACGCAGCTTTTTTTCGAGTTCTGCCGCTTTTTTTTCATCCATGACGGACTGGGCTTTTTCGATCATGGTCAGCACATCGCCCATGCCCAGTATCCTGGATGCCATTCGCGCCGGGTGAAACGGCTCCAGCTCGCTCAACTTTTCGCCCACACCGATGAATTTAATCGGTTTCCGGGTTACCGTTTTGATGGAAATAGCCGCACCGCCACGGGCATCTCCATCCATTTTCGTAAGCACGACACCGCCGATATCCAGTTCACTGTCGAACGATTTAGCAATGTTGACCGCATCCTGCCCGGTCATGGAATCGGCAACAAGCAGAATATCCGAAGGTACAACCGATTCCTTAATGCGCCGCAACTCCCCCATAAGTTCCACGTCTATATGGAGCCGGCCCGCCGTATCGAGCAGAAGCGTATCGCAACCCTCCTGCTGAGCGGCCACCCTGGCCTGTAGACATATATCCACCGGGTCCATGCTCGTTTCAGACGGAAATACGGGTACCTGAAGCTGTTCGCCCAGCTTTTTCAGTTGATCGACGGCCGCAGGCCGGTAAATATCCACCGGGACCAGATAAGGCTTATGCCCGTTTTTTCTCAAATATACGGCCAGCTTGCCAGCAGTTGTCGTCTTGCCGGAACCCTGAAGGCCCACCAGCATAACCGACACCGGCCTGGCGCCTGTCAGGGTCAAATCCCGGTGCTCTCCCCCCATGAGCTCGGTGAGCTCCTCGTTGACAATCTTGACGACCTGTTGTCCGGGAGTGAGGCTGGACATGACCTCCTGCCCCAGCGCCCGTTCCTTTATGTCAGCCACAAACATTTTGACCACCTTGTAATGGACGTCGGCTTCCAGGAGAGCCATACGGACCTCCTTCAGACCATCCATTATATTCTTTTCAGAAAGCTTTCCGTGGCCTTTCAGTTTTTTAAATACTGTGTTAAGCTTGTTACTTAAATTGTCAAACATAGAACAACCGCTCACAAAACTTCAGGTTACGTAGTGCCTACTATGCCCAGGTGAACCATCATACGCACTCATGGAATCCTAGAAAGTAATATTATATTGATTGTATGTCAAGCATTAAATATATTCCTCATTTCTTTTGCCGTTCAATGATTTCAGACGCTTATGACCCTCCAGCCACAGAATCCGGAAAAACGGGAAATCCCGGCAAAACCGGAAATAAAGGACCTCACTGCCGAACAGTTGGCCGACTGGTTCCACCAACACGGCGTTCGCAAATTCCGCGTGTCCCAGGTTTTAAAATGGATATACCTTCATCAGGTTGAAAATTTTGAACAAATGACCGATCTGTCCCGAGGCATCCGGGCGCTCATTGCGGACCATTTTTCGCTCAACCGCCTGAAAATACAAAAAACCGAGATTTCCAGGGACGGGTCAAAAAAATACCTGTTCCAACTGCACGACGGCAATTTGATTGAAAGCGTACTGATTCCCGAAAAAAATCACGACACCCTCTGCATTTCAAGCCAGGTAGGCTGCGCCCAGGGCTGTCATTTCTGCCTCACCGCCCACGGCGGCCTCACCCGTAATCTTTCGGCCGGCGAGATCATCTCCCAGGTGAACGACATCAAACATGACCGGGACTCCACCGGCAAGCTCACCAACATCGTGCTCATGGGCATGGGTGAACCCCTGGCCAATTATACCAATGTTGTCAACGCCCTGAAGATGATTACCGATGGTAATGTTGGGCTCAAAATTTCCAGCCGCAGGGTGACACTTTCCACGGCCGGCCTGGTGCCGAACCTCGCCCGGCTCGGAAAAGACATTCAGGTCAACCTGGCCATTTCGCTGAATGCCACGGAAAACAAAACCAGGGATTGGCTGATGCCCCTCAACCGCAAATACCCTATCGAAAAACTGCTCGCGGCCTGTGCGGACTACCCCCTGCAGAATCGGCGCAAAATCACCTTTGAATATATCCTCATCAAAGGGGTCAACGATACACCCGAAGACGCCCAACGGCTGGCACGCCTGTTGAGACCCATCCGTGCAAAAATCAACCTGATCCCCTTTAACGTCCACGCGGAAAGCCCCTTTCAGTGCCCGGATGAAGATACAATACTGCGTTTTCAGGGCATCCTGCTGGAAAAAAGCTACACCGTGATCATCCGCCGCAGCAAAGGCGGGGATATCTCCGCCGCTTGCGGCCAGTTGCGGGCCCGGTCACTCAGACCGTGAAATGCGGAGAAAATCTTGCTTAATTGATTCTGTCCACATGGAGATCGACTTCTACCGCAAATACTCCAGCTATTACGGTTACGTGTTCTTTATGATGTAGCATAATCAAGAATTTTGTCTTAGGAGGAACCATGGAAACTAACAATGTTTTAGATCAATTGACATTTTCAGAAAACAGTCCCGTTAAAACCATGCTGCTTCAGCATGAGCATTTTGGGCTGGCGCGTATAGCGCTTGGGAAAGGGGCAAAAATTCCACCGCATCAGGGGGGACATGCGATTTTTTTTCTGGTTTTGCAGGGTAGGGGAATTTTCACTTGCGAGGAGGAAGACGTCGAACTGACACAAAATCAATACCTATACATCAAGGCGGATGAAACCCGAGGGATACAGGCATTGGAAGATCTGGTGGTTTTTGTAGTAAAAGGTTGACAATTACGTAAAAAGTTAAAATTATCGAATTTCGATCTGATAACAAATTGAAATTATTATAATTAAAATTTTATTTTTATGCTTTTTGTGCCTTTTTGCGGCCATATCAAGGTTGTTCAGACAATTATAGGTTATGGGAAATATACACTTGGCCGCTCAGTTCCATGGCCCCGGCCCCGCATTCTTTGTGTCCTTTGTGTGTGGTTATAACAGGGCCGGACCGAATCCGGTTAGAGAAGCAGCTTGCTGACACTGTTGGGTTTGACGGGCAGAACCTCCACCGTGTAGGTTTCGGACGGTGACACCACCTTGACCTTCACCGGCTGGTCGAAAGGGGCCTTGGTGTAGCCGGCACATATGGCGGCGGCCAGCATAACCACTGCGTGGGCCCCGCCTTTGGGCATCACGACCATGGGCCCGGGAAACGAGACCGTTTTCAGGATGGTATCTTTTCCGGGGTTGGAAAAACGCTCGATCATTTCGTTATCCGCCCGGGTCCGCCCCACAACAATTTTAGTGTGCTCATCCAGGCGAAAATGACGCCCGTGCTTCAACAGCTCGAGCTCGCTTTCGGGGGCATCCTCCTGGTGCTGGAACAGGTCCCGCAGACGGTTGGAATAGCCCTTGTCCGTGAGCAGGCACCCGCCTGCCGGGGCAGGATAATCGGTGATGCCGTAATGTTTGGCCAGGCGAATCTGGTCCTTGCGCCCCCTGCCGGTAATTCCCAACAGCTTCTCCCTGTCGACGATACCCTCTTTTTCAGGGATGGATTCTTCAAGGCGCAGGGCGCTTAACGGCCTGATCAGATAACCATCGTGGCCGGAATTCTTTTCCACGTATCGCAGGGAGGGGCGCGTCTGGGACATGGGACGCTGGCCGAGGACCTCCCCGCTGAACAGAAAATCAAAGCCCTCCGCCGCCATTGCCTGGCCGGCCAGCCGGAACATCAGCGCATGACAATCCAGGCAGGGATTCATATACTTGCCATATCCGCAGGGCGGGTTCTTGAGCATCTTAAGATACGTTTGCGTAATTTTCTCCACCCGTAACGGGATCCCGGTCATCCTGGATGCTTTTTGGGCTTTATCCGCCGAGAAGAATGGTGTTTCAAAAGTTATCCACTCAACATGGATGCCCTGTTCACGCAAGACGATCCCGGCCAGGATGCTGTCAAGCCCGCCGGAACAGAGACCGAGTCCCTTTGATTCTTTTTGATTGATATTCATACACGCCTCTATTAGTAATAATTGACTTTCAGCTGAACGGAGCGTTTTTAATTTTTTGAATGCGCAATTCTTTTTACATACTTCGTAGTACAAAACCGAGAGAGAAAATCTATTATGAATACAGATAAAAAACGAACTGCCAGGATTCGTAAAATACTAAGAACCCTCTACCCCGAAGTCAAGACACAGCTTGACTATGAAACACCTTTCCAACTGCTGGTGGCAACCATATTGTCGGCCCAGTGCACGGATAAACAGGTTAACCGCGTAACCGCAAAGTTGTTTAAAAAGCTGGCCACACCAAACGATTTCAGCAAAGCCCCGCTTGAAACCCTTGAAACCCTGATCCACTCCACTGGATTCTATCGCAACAAGGCCAGAAACATTAAAAATTGCGCCGGCATGCTGATGGAGAAACACGCTGGAGAAGTACCCGCCGACCTGGAAAAACTGGTGAAGCTTCCGGGTGTGGGGCGAAAAACAGCCAATGTCGTTCTGGGGGCCGCCTTCAATATTCCGGGGATTGTCGTGGACACACATGTGTCCAGAATCTCACAGCGCCTGAACCTCACGGACAATAAAGATCCCGTGAAAATCGAGTTTGACCTCATGGAGCAGATCCCAAAAAAACAATGGGACGTGTTTTCCCTGCATCTGATCTACTTCGGCCGGGAATTCTGCAAGGCCAGAAAACCCGCCTGCCCCGATTGCCTCATGAATAAACTGTGCACATACACCGGCAAACGGTCATGACC
>JAFDAT010000015.1 GCA_019313725.1 Deltaproteobacteria bacterium | reverse complement strand
GTGCAATAAGGGCGATGTCGGCAAGATCCTGTATTTTTGAAAGTTTACCGTCCCGGCTGCGCACCACCAGGTCGATTTCATCCCCCTGAAAACGGTAATTGCTGGCCCGGGCGCCATCCACGAACACGTTCAGGGTCAAGCCCAGATCGCTGGTGGTTATGCCCAGCCTGGCCAGACGGTCGCGATTGGGAACGATGCGCATCTCAGGGCTGCCCAGGTCGAGGCCGGGAATGGGGCGGATCTGTGCTCCGGGAAGTGTCTGCATGGCCCCGCCGAACACCTGCCGACCCAGGTCGATCAATCGGGTAAGCGCCGGGCCGGTGATTTCAACCTCGATGGAGCGACCTTTGCCGATGCCCCTGGAAAAAAGTCCGGACTGCTGGACCACGGCAATCATACCGGGTATTTTGCGCAGGCTGGTGGTGATGTAGGGCAAAAGCTCCCGTGTCCTTTCCTGTATGGCGGAGACGACGCCCATAAATGCCTGCTGACCAAAGGCGACGAAAAAGAAATTTTTTACCGCCGGCAGGTCCTTTATGGCGGGGTTTTCCCTTTTTTCGGGGTCGCTGAGCAGCGGCAGGATGTCCTTTTCCACGCTATCGGCAATGGCGCCCATTTCAGCAAGATTGTAGCCCGGCGGCGGGATCAGGATGCCGAAGATCATTTCACGGTTTCCCTGGGGCAGGTACTCGGCTTTGGGCATCAGGCCCAGGACAAATGCTACGGATGTGGTGGTCAGCAACAGTATGATCGCGGTGCGCGCCAGGACGCTGCCGCAGGCGGCATAGGTGAACCGGGCGATGCCGTTGGTAAAGCCGCCGGCAAGCCGGTTGAGGGAAAAACGCCGCCGGGATTTCCGGTCTGACCTGGCAACCCGGCCCAGTATCCGGGAAGAAAGGGTCGGGATGCCGGTGATGGAGACGACCAGACTTAAGAATACGGCGCTGCTGATGGCAATGGCGATGTCGCGAAAAAGCTGGCCTGCCTCCTCTTCCACGAAAATGATGGGCAGGAACACGGCAACCGTGGTCAGCGTACTGGCCAGCACGGCGCCCCACACCTCGACAGTGCCGTCATAGGCCGCTTTGGCGCGGGATTTGCCCATTTCGCGGTGCCTGAATATATTTTCAAAGACGACAATAGAGTTATCCACCACCATCCCGATGGCGAAGCTCAGGCCTGCCAGGCTGACCACGTTGATATTACGGCCGAACAGGGTCATCATCAGGAATGTGCCGATGACGCTGATGGGGATGGCCACCGAAACGATCACTGTGCTGGCGATATTACGCAGGAAAATAACCAGTACGGTGATAGCCAGAAGCCCGCCGATGAAAATGTTTTTTCTCACCAGGTTGATGGCGCTGTAGATGTAACCGGTTTCATCATACACCTGGACAATTTTAAGATGCCTGTCTTTCAGAACGGTGCCGTTCAGTTCATCCAGGGTTTCTTTGAGGCGGTTCATGACCACCAGCACATTGGAACCGGGCTCTCTGACCGCATTCATGACCATGGTGGTTACCCCCTGATTGCGTACCACCACATCCAGGTCTTTGAATCCGAGCCGGGTGGTGGCGACATCACCCACGGTGACCGCAACACCGTTCACGCGTTTGATAATGACGTCGGCCACGTCCTCGACCCGCCGGTATTCCCCCACTGTGCGGGTCACATATCTTCGTTTGCCTTCATCGAATTTGCCGGCACTGATGTTCCTGTTTTCGATGTCCAGCGCGTAAAGCAGTTCCGGCACGGTTATCCGGCGCGATGCCAGCGCATCCGAATCGGTAATCACCTGGAGTTCGCGCTCCTTGCCGCCGTAAATATTGACCGAAGCAATGCCGCTGATTCTTTCCAGGTGCGGCTTCACGTGGTCATTGAGGAAATCGAACTCTTCGTTCAGGGTGCCTTTATACCCGTTGGATCCGCGAACAACCATCCAGGCAATGGCCTGTTCGCGCCGGCCGCCGGATTTGATGAGCGGTTTTTCAGCCCCTGCCGGATACTTTTTAACCCGGTCAAGTTTGTTGGACACACGCAGCAGGGCGTTGTCCGGGTCGGTGCCGATTTCAAACATCAGATTGATGTAGGCGTAGCTGTCCGTGCTCTCACTGGACATCTCCTGCAGGCCTTCGAGGTTTTTCAGTTCTTCTTCCTGAACATCGACGATTTCTCTTTCAACCTCGTTGGGGCTTGCCCCGACCCACACGGTTTCAATGGAAATTTCCGGCAAATCGACGTTGGGTGTGAGCTGGATGGGGATTCTGTAAAGGGAGATGAGGCCGAAAAGCACCAGCAGAATAGCCCCAACACTTACGGTGACAGGCTTTTTTATGGCTGTGTCGACAAGTTTCATTAATCGATACCATGAACCGGCTGTCCGGGCCGCAAACGCTCATTGCCGCGGACAACGACTTGCTGGCCCGGCTGCAACGCACCCTTTATAGCGGCAGCGTTGTCGTAATAACCGGTGATCTCCACGGGAACAGGAAAGGCCTTACCCTGGTCGACACGGAAAACCAGATTTTGGGTGCCGGAGGGTACAATTGCGTCTTTGGGAACCAGCATGGCCTTGATTTTTTTACCAACCTTAAAGGTTGCCACGGCTTCCATACCGCTTTTGATATTGTATTTCGGATTGGGAAGTTTCAAGCGTACGGGGAAGGTCCGCGACATCGGGTTTCCCTGGGGCAGCACCACCTCTATGCTGGCCGGGACGGAGCGGTCGGAAAGGCTGCCGATAACGACGCTTGCCCCACTTTCAGGATCGAGCCGGAAAGCATACTCTTCAGGCAGATCCGCCTTGATGAGGATGCTGCTCAGGTCCACCAGGGTGACGATGCTCCCGCCGATGGGTATCCATTGGCCCACCTGGGTGTGCTCCCGGGTGATGAATCCCGTAAACGGGGTGAGCACTGTTTTGCGGGATAATTCATATTTGAGCCGTTCGATTTCGGCGCTGTTGCGCTCCAACTCCATGGTCAGGGATTGGGCATTGAAATAGGCTTCATCGTACTGTTTGGCGGCAATACTGTTGCTCGTTTTGAGATTCCCGACCCGCTCCAGCTCCTTTTTGGCCAGGATGAGCCTGGCCTTGAGGGCTTCGCTGCCCGCCATGGCACCTTTCAGACGCAGGGAGATGTCCGTACTGCCAAGGCTGACCAGAGGGGCTCCTTTTTTGACAAAATCGCCTTCGGTGATATGCAGCTTTTCCACCCTGCCGGCGACTTCGGCGGCAACCGTACTTTTGCGCAGGGCTTCCGTGGTTCCGATGATAGAGATCTGTTGGGATACGAAGGCCTCCCTGACCGCGGCAGTGTGAACCGGGGTGGAGGCTTGCTCCTGTGTCTTCTCGGCCGCCAGGGTCCCCCAGGGCATGGCCATGAGCATGGCGGCGATGAAGACCCATATTGGTGATGGCATGCTTGTCCGCAACGTATGTTGAAACATGTGACCCACCTTCTGTGATTGATAACCAGTGACCACCCATTGATAGCAAAAAAATGATAATTACGAAAACACGAAATTACAAAGGCACGAAAATCTTTTTGGGAAATTATAGCCCAACCCGGATGAACCGGAAGACGTTGAACATCGGACGCAAAATAGCCATAACAGAGTTGTTTATTGGTTTTATGTCGATGTTTTTTCGAATCCAGTTCTGCTGAATCGTTCCAAACTGTACGGCCGCGGATCGATGTGCGGCGTTTCCCGGTTGATCATTTCGGCCACCAGTTTGCCGGTTCCCGGCCCCATGCTGATGCCCATCATGTTGTGCCCGGCGGCAATGGTAACATTTTTCAGCCGAGGAGACTGGTCGATGATGGGCAATCCGTCATAGGTCATGGGGCGGAAGCCGCACCACTCCTTTTCCACGGCACCGGCGGTTATCCCCGGCATGTATTGGGCAGCCCCATTGGAAAGGGCCTTTAAGCGTTTGGGATTGAGGCTGTCGTCAAAACCGGAAAATTCCATGGTTCCACCCAGGCGGAAACCGTCCGTCCAGGGGGTGGCCACGACGCTTTTTTCTTCGAAAAAACAGGGCCGGGAAGGTGCTGCCAACGGTCTTGTTGTGGTCAATGCATATCCCTTGCCGGGCTGAATGGGAATCCGGCAGCCCAGCTCTTGCTGCAGCTGCGGCGTCCAGGCGCCTGCCGCTACCACGAATGCATGGCCGGCAATGATTTTTCCCCCGGCCCGAACACCTTCAGCGCGGCCATTGTGGGTCTCGAAACCGGTTGCCTCGGCATCTTCGATGATGTTGGCACCCTTTTTCGTGAGCAGGCGGCGCAGGGCTTCCAGGAGTCGCTCAGGCCAAAGATGGGCCGTCTGGTTGTAGTGCCATCCGCCGACGAGGTCGGGGCTCAGGCCGGGTTCGAGGTGCAGCAGTCGGTCACGGTTCAGTTTTTCGGCGGCAATACCGAATTTTCTCAATACCGCATCCACCGCGCCATAGGCCCGCCATTCCTTTGCCGTACGGAACACATGCAGGGAGCCGCCCATCTCCCAGTTGCAGTCCAGCTGCTCTTTTTCCACGATGGACGGGTACAGGCCAAAGGAACTCTGCAGCAGGGCGTGCCGCCCACGAGCAGATGCCAGGACGTTGCGCTGCCCGCAGTTTCGGGAAAACCTGTAGAACCACTTGAACAGGTCCAGATCGATGCGGGGTTTCACGTAAAGGGGGGCATCCTTTAAGAGCATCCCCCGGATGGTTTTAAAGAGAGTCCCAGAGGCATTCAGGGGCAGGATGTGGTTGGGGACGATAAGGCCGCAGTTGCCTTCCGAACAGCCCTCACCGAAGCGACCCTTGTCGACGATGGTGACCTGCCAGCCCTTGTTTAATAGCTGGTAGGCCGTGAAGGCACCGATAACACCGCCACCGATGATGATGGCTGATTTTTTTATCATTTTTTTAATCACTTTAAAGCTGAAATGTCAAATGACTTCAGACCAGGCCGCCCTCGCTCAGGGGTCTGTTTTCGAGGATGCGGTCGGGGTGAAAAGCCGAAAGATCCAGCACGGGGTTTTTTCCGGTTATCAATTCGGAAAGGTAGCGGCCCACGGCGGGGGCCTGCTGCAGGCCGTGACCGGAAAAACCGTTGGCCAGATAAAGGCCCTGGATTTCCGGCCAGTTGCCAAGGATGGCATTGCTGTCCAGCGTGTTGACGGCGTAGAGTCCTGCCCAGCCCCGGATCAGTTTAAGGGTGTCGAAGGCCGGCACAAATTCGGCCAGTTCGAACCAGAGTGTTTCGGTAAAACGTTTGTCATCCCATGAGAAGTCGAAACCCACGGGATCTTCGGCCATGGATTTTCCCAAAAGAATGTGCCCCCCGGTTTCCGTTCTGAAATAGAGCCCCGAGGGCAGCACGGTCAGGGGCAGGGGGCCGTCGGGCTTTACGGTTGTGTCCAGGGTGAAAATCTGGCGCTTTACCGGGTCTACCGGCAGGTCGATGCCGGCCGTGGCTGCTATTTGAGAAGCCCATGCGCCGGCACAGTTGACGATGGCACCGGCCGTGAATACGTCTCCTGAAGCCAGTTTCACCCGTTCCACCCGGCCTTTGATGTTCTCTATTTCCGTGGCTTCACCGTCCAGGTATTGGGCCCCGAGGGCCCGGGCCTTTTTTTTGTAGGCCATGAGGACCGCATAGGCATCGAAGTGGCCGTCAAAGGGGCCGAAGGTGGCGCCCGCATAGCCGTTGGTGTCGTACAGTGGAAAGCGTTCCCGGATTCTATCGGTTGGCCACCATTCGATAGGGCAATCCAGGCTTTTTTGCAGGTTAAAAGCTTTTCGGGCCGCATCCTGCCCGTTTTCGTCGAACAGAAACAGGTTGCCTTCCCGGCGGTAGCTGATGACGGGATTCTGTCCGTCCACGGTCATGTCTTCTTCGAAGGTATCCAGAATGTCGAAGGCATATTGGGATATCTGTACATTCTGTTTCAGGCTGAACTGAATGCGTGCGTTGGTCATGGAGAGGGTGGTGGACGCCTTTGCATAGGTCGGGTCCCGTTCGATCACCAGGACGTTGAGCCGGTTGTCGGCATGCATCAGGTAGTATGCCGTGGCCGATCCCATGATGCCGCCGCCGATGATGATGATGTCGTAGCTGTCGCTTTTCATAAATGGGTAGAGTTCCTTTTAGACACACCATTTTGTTAGTGTGCCTGGTTGGTGCCATGCATCACAATGGTAACATCGTCCCAATACCCCTTGCTTTAGCCTGTTTGTAAATCAGCGGGGCCACCGCCATGTCGTCGATGGCCAGTCCCAGGTTGGCGGTCATGGTTTTCTCCGCGTCTGTTTTGCGGCCGGGCTTCCGGCCGGTGACCAGTTCCCCGAGATCGGCATGGATGGGTGGGATGTTCTGGAAGTATCCCAGCGATTGGTAGTGCAGTATCTGCGGCGTGTCATCCGTACAGAACAGGTCTACTTCCTTAAGGGCGTCCGCATGCCAGTAGGAATCGAAATCCACCAGGGAGGCGAAGGCACCCTGGTCCAGCCATCCGGCCTGAATGGTGGCGTGGGGCTTTTTTAAAAGGGGCCCGGCCGTGACCACGATGTCACATCCGGAAACGGCCTGTTGCGGGGTTTCCACAGGTTCCACGGCCACATTCAGGCGCGACCCGGTTTCTTTGGCGTAGGCCCGGGCTGCATCCGGGTTGGTGTCGTAAGCCTTGACGGTTTTGACGGGAAAAAGAATTGTCAGTGCCTCGATGTTGGTCCTGCCCTGCACACCGCAGCCCAGAACGCCTACCGTGGAGGCGTCCGGTCTTGCAAGGCAGCGTGCGGACAGTGCCGTGGCCGCCCCCGTCCGCATCCCGGTCATCCAGACGCAGTCCATGACCGCAAGCGGCAGTCCGGTGGCGGTATCGTTCAGGATCACTAGGCCGCTGATGTAGGGGAGCCCTCTGGCCGGGTTGTCCACGAAGGCGCTGACCCACTTGATGCCGGCTGATTTCAAGGCCGGAATATAGGCCGGCATGGCATGGATGAAGTTGTCGTCACCGCCGGGATGGATCCCGGGTTTGGGGGGCATTTCGGTGTGGCCGTCCCCTTTTTCACGAAAAGCGATGTCGAGGGAGTCGATGATGTCGGCCATGGTAACGCCGGTGGCGATTACGTCTTCTCGGGAAAGGTAGAGCAGCTGGTTTGATTGCATGGAGCGCCTCCGGTCTGTGTGTCAGAAGTAAATGTTGCAAGCTCTTTGGATGTCAATATCATCCCCTGATCAACCGGCCACAGGACTATGTCGGGGTTATTTCTTCATTTCCCGCAATCGTTTTTCAACAAAGGTTTTCTCATTCCCGGCCAGGGTACAGGTGAGGAGGTGGCTGGCTTCGAGCTCCAATATTTCTTCGAAACTGGCGCTCATACCCTGATCGATAGCAATTCGAGACAATCTTAAGGCCATTGGGGAACGCCGGGCAATTTTTTGTGCCATGGACAGGGCTTCATCCATCAATTTATCATCGAGAACCACTTTATTGGCCAGCCCGATTTTACACGCTTCGTTCGCGTCGATGAATTCACCTGTAAAAATTAATTCTTTGGCTTTTCCAAGCCCCACAAGATGGGTCAATATTTTTGTGCCTGCGTTTGTCACGGTCAACCCGACACCGGTCTCTGGAAATCCGAAAACGGCAGATTCACCAGCAATACGGATATCGCAGCTCATGGCAATTTCGCAACCACCACCGACGGCATACCCCTTAACAGCAGCAATCAGGGGCTTGTCCAACTTCAAGGTATAGCGCTGCACATCCTGAAGCCGTTCCGCCTCATCCATCCATGTCTCGACGCTTTTTCCTTTGGCGGTTTCTTTCAGGTCTTCGCCGGAACAAAAGCTCTTGCCGGATCCGGTAAGAATGATGACCGCAGTGTCCTTGTCGCGGCGGGCGGCATCGAGTATTTCCATGAAGGTTTTTAAAAGTTCACCGGTCAGCGCGTTAAGACGGTGGGGACGATTCAGGGTAATGATACCGACATTCCCTTCGCGATGATATAAAACGGTTGATGCTTCCATTACTTTTCAATCCTATTGCTATGCATATATCATGATTGAACCGTGCTGTTGTTATTGATCAATTTCAACGAATGATGGCTTGGTCCTATTCACCCAGGTAGGCTTTTTTAACCTGTTCACTCTCCAGAAGCACCGAAGACTTGTCTGTCAGCACAATCTTGCCTGTTTCCATGACATAACCCGTATCGGAAATTCCCAGGGCCATGTTTGCATTCTGCTCCACAAGGAAGATGGTTGTGCCGCTATCTTTGTTGATTTGCTGTATGGTTTCAAAAATTACCTCCACCAGCTTGGGGGCCAGCCCCAAAGAAGGTTCATCCAGCAACAACAACGTCGGTTTCTGCATTAGAGCCCGGGCGATAGCAAGCATCTGCTGTTCCCCGCCACTCAAGGTGCCACCCAACTGCCCGATACGCTCATTTAAGCGTGGAAAGAGAGTAACGACCCAGTCCATATCTTTGGCAATTTCTTTTTTGTCGTTGCGCAGGTAGGCACCCATTTCCAGGTTTTCGCGAACCGACATATTGGGAAAAATTTGTCGACCTTCAGGGCTTTGGGCCACGCCCAGAGCGGCAACCTCTTCGGGCTGAAGCTTATGGATTTCCCGGCCTTCGTAGAATATCTCCCCTTTGGTGGCCGGCTGGATGCCGAATATGGTCATTAGTGTAGTGGATTTACCTGCGCCATTCGCACCGATCAGGCAAACGATTCTCCCTTTGGGAATCGTTATAGATACACCCTTCAGGGCGTGGATGTTCCCATAGTAAGTATGGATATCCTTGAGTTGGAGAATTGGTTGATCATTGGCCATATTAGGATTCCTCGTGTTGGTGCTGTTCGGCGGCATGCAGTTCGCGTTTACGTCGAGTTGCCGGTATCAAACCCTCCGGTCTCAGGACCATCATTGCCGCCATGGCGGCACCGAAAGCCAGCATACGATAATTTTGAAGTTCCCTGAATATTTCGGGCACAGCAGATAAGATGACCGCGGCGACAATAACCCCGGGCGTACTTCCGACACCACCTAAAACAACAATGCATAAGACAATGCACGATTCCATGAAAATAAAAAAGTTCGGATTGGTATAACTCAACTTGGCAGCAAAGAACCCCCCGACAACCGAGGCGAAAGAGGCACCCAGGGCATAGGCCAGCAGTTTCAACCACATGGTCGGAACTCCCGACAGTTCCGCCGCGACCTCGTCTTCACGTATGGCTACCCATGCCCTTCCAATTCTAGATCTATCCAATCGCCGTACGCCGACAACCGTCAATACTGCAATGGCCAGGGCCAGGAAGTAGAGTGCTTCAAGCGATTTCAGATGAAAGGTAACCCAGGTCAAGCCACCGTCAGTAATGGACGGATATACGAGTGCCGGTTTGGCCATTCCATAGAGGCCATTGGGTCCGGCGGTCAATTTGTCCCAGTTGTTGAGCATCAGCCGGATAATTTCACCAAACCCCATGGTCACAATAGCCAGATAATCACCGCGCATTTTAAGTGTGGGATAACCGATGATGCATCCGGCAATACAACCGAAAGCGATACCGATGGGTATGCAGAACCAAAAAGGGATTCCAAAATTCAAATTAAGAAGTGAATATGAATACGCGCCAACGGCGTAAAAAGCGATGTAGCCAAGATCGAGAAGCCCGGCAAGACCCACGACGATATTGAGACCCAGTCCCAAAACAATATAGATCAGACAGGTAATACCGACATCCACCAGGTACCGGTTGGTCGCCATGGGGTAGATTACGGCAAAGGCCAGAAGGGCAAGGATGTAATATTTGGCCGGTACAGCAGTCAGTTTGTCTTTGATCTGCTTATGAATGGGCGCCAAGCTGTCGGACAGGTTCTTATAACCGCCGCTATGCCGAATTACTTTTATAATTAAACCAAATGCCAGTATAGCCACAAACACCCCCCAAACCGTAAAGGCCCGCGGGGCATCGAATGTTGTGGTGGCAAATCCGACCAGGGGTAAAATAAGGATGCCGAGAAAAAAGGAATAAGTAAAAAATTTTTTTAAATCCGATTGTACCATATCACACCTTATCTTCGGTCGCGCTCTGTCCTAAAAGACCGCTCGGTTTCAGGTATAACACCAGAATCATAACCACGAAGGTGGTTACATCTTTCCATTCACTGGGTAGAAATGCCGACCATGCGACTTCTACGAAACCAATGATCATACCACCAAGCATGGCGCCCGGTATGGAGCCGATACCGCCCAGAATGGCCGCCGCAAACGCTTTTATCATATAGATAAAACCCATATCGAAGCGAACCGAACCATAGTATAAGCCTACCATTATTCCGGCGGCGGCACCCAATCCCGGGCCAATCATAAAGGTGACGCGAATGGTTTTATCGACGTTGATACCGAGCATTCTGGCCATGGGTTTGTTCTGCGCAGTGGCACGCATGGCCTTGCCAAGCTTGGTGGAGGTGACAAAAATCCACAAACTATACATGAGGGCGAAGGCCAATATGATGATGAAAACCTGCCCATAGGAGATTTTGGCGTCCATGATTCTAAAACCGTCCCAGCCAAATACAGGCGGAAAGCCCCGGTCAGAAACACCCTGGCTCAGCATCATACCGTTTGACAGAAAGATGGACATCCCCAGCGCGCTCAGGATGGCAGCCAGGCGTGATGCGTTCCGCAAGGGTTTATAGGCTACCTGCTCGATAGAAACCCCAAGGACGGCGACATAAGCCATGCCCAGGCCAAAGACCAAAACCATGGACAAAATAAAATGACTGTCGACAAAACCAACTTTTTGAAGTCCCATCAGCACAATTAAACCGGCAAAGGACCCTGCGGTAAACATTTCGCCATGGGCAAAATTGATCAACTGTATAATCCCGTAGACCATGGTGTAGCCAAGGGCGATCAGGGAAAATATGCTGCCCAGAAAAATGGCGTTGATCAATTGCTGAATAAGAAAAGACGTTGTATC
Organism: Deltaproteobacteria bacterium; assembly: GCA_019313725.1. Classification (GTDB taxonomy): domain Bacteria; phylum Desulfobacterota; class Desulfobacteria; order Desulfobacterales; family B30-G6; genus JAJDNW01. The sequence continues at coordinate 17,602 of JAFDAT010000015.1, read as the reverse complement.
CATGTGGAAAGCTTCCTTTGACTAAGCAGAAAGACGACTTATTTCAAATTGGAGCGGGATCGTTGTTAACGATCGGAGGCAAATGCCCCCGATCGTTTGTGGTAAATTAGTACATTTTGTCGGTAACTGGATTGTAATAAGGCACAAAAGCGCCATCTTTGACGATCCATACGGCGTGAGCCAGGGCACGGTCGCCCTTTTCGTTAAACTCGATTTCTCCAGTGGCTCCCAATGATTTTGTTGACCGGATGGTTTCGGCAAGATTTTTTACGCCACCATTTTTTATGCCGTTCAACACTATCATTGTGGCATCGTAAGCAAAAAAGGAGAATGAACCGATTTCATTCTCACCGACGCTCCAGTCTTTGGAGTAGGATTTTACGAAGCTTGATCGAACCGGGTTGTCGGCAACCGGTGCAGCAAATGTCAGGTAGATTCCCTCGGTGGCCTCTCCACCCACCTCGATGAATTTAGGCTGAAAGCAGGCATCTTCGGTAACCAGCGTAGCGGTGATTTCGAGCTGTTTGACCTGACGTGACATCAAGGAGCCTTCGGGTTGATAAATAGCCATGTAGATTATGTCAGGATTCAGCCGTTTCAGCGACGTTAATATAGCGGTGAAGTCTTTGTCTCCGGGGGTGATGTGTTCGTGGGCGACAAATTCAAGCTGTCCGGTTTCCTTGGCAAACTTTTTGATATTATCGACAAGACCGACCGTGTAGGTCTGACGGTCGTCAATCAGGGCAACTGTTTTGGCTTTCAGAGCGTTTTCCATAAACTTTACGGCGGACCATCCCTGAACATCGTCTCTTGGCGGCAGGCGGAAGAAATTTTTAAATCCCCGTTCCGTTATTTTTTCATTGGTAGACGCTGGCGTAAGCATGACAATGCCCGCTTCGTTGACCGGGATTGAACTCGGCAGGGTTGCGGAAGAGCAGTAGCAGCCGATGATGGCGGATACATTGCTGTTGATAAGTTTATTGGCGGCCATGGTGGCCTTGCCACCGTCACAGGCGCTGTCTTCGGGCAGAATTTCAATTTTGTCAAAACCGGGAAGTCCACCACTGGCCTCAAACACTTTCACGGCGGTTTTCACACCCTGAAGGATGTAGGTTCCATCCTGGGCATAGGGGCCTGTCAAGGGACTCATGGTTCCGATCTTTAGCGTTTTGGCGGTTGCCATGCCACTGAAACATGCGATCACTGCGATGCACAATACAAAGATACCAAGTTTTTTCATCTTACTCCTCCTTATGTTGGGTTTATCTTATACTCTCGCCTTTCTATGAATAAAAAGTGGGTAACAATCCCAATAGCATCAAAGCTACCGACAGATACGTTTATTTTTTGCCTCCCGAGCCTAGGTAGGCTTCGATGACCGTTTCGTTGTTTTGGATTTCCTTCGGGGTTCCTTCGGCAATCTTCTGTCCATAATCGAGAACGGTGATCATGTCAGAGATGCCCATTACCAGTCGCATATCGTGTTCGACCAGAAATATGTCCAACCCGGTATCCCGGATTTTGAGGATGAGATCCATCAGGTCGGCGGTCTCTTTGGGATTCATGCCGGCCGCCGGTTCGTCGAGCAGAAGGGTTCCGGGTTTAGTAGCCAGGGCTCTGGCAATTTCGAGACGGCGTTGATTGCCGTAGTCAAGGTTGGAGGCGTAATCGTTTCGGAAGCTCTCAAGTCCAAGAAATTCGAGTACCGCCATGGCCTTATCTTCGATTTCTTTTTCTTCCCGCACTAAAAATGGGGTGTTCAACAGTGCGCGTATGGCACCGCTTTTGGTACGGCAGTGTAATCCCACCTGCACATTTTCCAGAACGGTCATGGAATTGAAAAGGCGGATGTTCTGAAATGTCCTGGCGATGCCTCGGGAAACGACCTTGTTGCTGTGCAGGCCATTGAGTGTTTTACCATTGTAAGTAATGGTTCCTTCGGTTGGTTTGTACACACCGGTGATCAGGTTAAACACCGTTGTTTTTCCCGCACCATTGGGGCCGATTAAGCTTAAGATTTTCCCACTGGGTACCTCGAGATCTAAGTTATCGACAGCCAGCAGACCACCAAATTTCATGGTAATATTTTTCAATAACAACTCTGCCATACAAGCAACTCCGGCTATTATGGTTTTGATAAATGGTGCATTCGAAAAGTGCCGATACGGCTTTTTCCATGCAACATGAAAATTTATGGAGCATCAATAACAAGGGTAAAGGGGGGAGGCTCCCATCGTTGAATGCTCATAGGCAGGACGAAACATAAGGTTATTTATCTTCGGCATCGCTTGAAGTGCCGTTTATAAGTCTATTATCAGTTTCGGTAAAATCCTACTCGCAAAAACCGTATCCTCACACATCTGATGCCGTGTTATCCGGTACACTGAACAATAAATTAACGTTGCATAAATATAGAATCTGATTCATTTAGTCAATCATAATCGACATTGAAGGTGTAATGTGGGTCTTCGTGTAGTCTCCAGTACCGTTTCTGCAATTCCTGGGTAACCGATCCGGGTATGCCTGAACTGATTGTTCGCCCATCGATTTTCGTGATCGGCATGATGCCCCCAGCGGTACTGGTGGCAAACACTTCATCGGCTGTACGAGCATCATCAGCGGCAAGATTGTGCTGTATGACCTCGTATCCATGATCGGTTGCTATCTCAATCGCAGTTCTGCGCGTGATACCTTCGAGCACACCACGTGCCGGGGTCGTGATGGTGCGGTCTTTTACCGCGAAAATATTAAAACCGGGTCCCTCGATAAGGTTTCCTTGTACATCGACGACAACGGCAGTTTCCCCACCGCGATCATAGGCTTCGAACAAGCCCATAACCATGTCGAGCCAGTGGTAGTTCTTTACGGCAGGATCAACCGATTCAGGAGGTATTCGCTGCAAGCGACTAACGATCAGGTGCAATCCTTTTTTCTGTTTTTCAGGATTAGCGATCCATACGAACGGAATTGCGAAGGCAAAGAACCGATTTGTACACTCCCTTGGATCGCGTGATCCTGGCTTTGGCATTCCTCGTGTACAGATCATTTCGACATAGGCATCTTGCAGCCCACTCTTCTTCACGCAATCAATCAGGATGGAGCGCAAATCACCGCGTTTGTGACGAATAGACATGTGCAGTTTGTCTATTCCTGATACGAAGCGATCGATGTGATCATCGAGTCGGAAAAACTTTCCCTTCCATACATGGGCGACATCGTAGGTTGCATCTGAGTGGAGGAAGCCCCAGTCAAGGATCGATATTTTCGCCTCAGCGATGGGCACAAATTGTTCATTGACATAGGCGGCACCATTTGAAAAGTCAAGCATATCGATTCTCCTTCGTAATCAGCGTATTATTGAAAAACACTGGATAAACCCTATCTGTTTATTCATGTAATTGTTGACAGAATGTTTCCCTGGCAAAGGTGATGAGCAATGTTCCGAGAATGGATATGCCAATTATTGCACCAAAGGCCATATGGTATGCATTGAGGTCGTATATACGGACCCCATTTTCTAATAACCCATTCCATCTAAAATCAAGGACTACGCCTATTGCGGGTTGCAAAATCATCGGCCCCATTTCCATACCCATATTACTGATTCCTGAAACTGTTCCTGCTAAAGCCAACGGAACTGATTCCTTTACGAAAGCCATACCAATAACAATGGCACTTGAGGCAAACCCTACTATACTAAATAGAACAATGAGAAGCCATAAAGGAATATTTTGTAGAAAAAGGATGGGCACCCAACCAGTTAAAGAAATACAAAGAGCAAAAAAATAGATGGGTTTTCTGCGCCCTGTCTTTTCAGATAGAGCGCCCAGAACTGGAGCTCCAAGAGCACATGAAATTAAAAGAGCGGATATTAGGGAAGCACTTTTTACTGGCGTTAGATCATAATGCGTTGTGAGGTACGGGATTCCCCACAAACCAGCGAATGTCAATACGGGCCCAATCAAGCTGGCTGGGACGATGGCAAGAATCCATGTATTTTTATATCGAAATACATTTGACAGATCACTAAGAATAGAAACTTTAGGTCTCTGATTTGAGGTTGTAATGTCTGTCGCATAGCTGTCATAGCCTTTTTGAACTGGATCATCTCGCACAAAAATCCAAATAGCCAGGGACACTATAAGCGTGATAATACCGGCACCAAAAATGACTGAACGCCACCCCAGTAAGTTTATGAAGAGTCTTAGCGGAACTCCAGCAGATAAAGCTCCCAATATTCCCAAGCATAGTGCTAAGCCAGTCACAACCGCAAATTGGTTTGGCTTAAACCATCGCGTCGACAATTTCAAAACAGAAACCCAGGCGACGCCCATTGATGCCCCGATAATAAGCCTTCCAATATTAGCCGCATGAATTGAGGATGCAGAGGCAAAAATGAAAGCCCCAAAGCTTGATAAAAGCGCCCCCGCAGTCAGCAATTTTCTGGGTCCCCAATAATCGGCGAGGATTCCTGTGGGAATTTGAACAGCCACGTAGCTGTAGTAATAAAAAGAGGAAAAATTACCAAGAGCAGCCGCGCCTATATTAAAGTCCGTCATAAGCTGGTCGGCCATAACTGCGGTGACCATTCTATGGAAAAAACCTGAAAAATAGAAAGCTATTCCTAAAGACAAAGCCAGCCAAGATTGATAAGCGGGAGGATAGTTATGTCGTGGCATAAAATAGTTTTCTTTGCTAATGATCAATGCTATTGGCTGATACTGATATCGTTATAATAGGAACAGTTTCCCGCCAAATAATTTCTTCTGAATTCATCTATAGATAGTAACCTGTCGTGAGCTCACTTTCTACCCATTCCATCTATTACTGCATATATTCCTCAACTTCATCACTTGAGAACAACACCCTGCCTTCCATCCCACCCGCCACGGTTATTGTCTGTCCACTCACATGTCCCGCCAATTTATCGGAAGAGAGGTATAGAATAGCGTGGGTAATGTCGGAAGGTGTGGCAACCTTGCGAAGGGGAATTGTTTGCATGATTCTTGACACCATTGCTTTATCAGATAATTCTCCTTCCGTCATCGGTGTTATCGTCCATCCTGGATTGACTAAATTCACACGTCCGCGTACAGCAAGATGAATAATTTCGTTCTTTAAGGTCATCAGTAACCCTCTAAGTCCCGCTTTTGAAGTAGAATAATCACAAAACAATGCTTGGCCAATTTCTCCTGCAGTTGAGCCCACAAAAACCAGAGATGCATCATCTCCTGGATACTTCTTCAAGTTGGCAAAGAAATGTTTGGCACAGAGAAATACGCCGGTCAGGTTTACTGACAGCGTTTTCTGCCATTGTTCAATAGACATCTCATGTACCGCCACTCCCTCGTGAAAGGCTATTCCGGCATTTGCGACAGTTATATCCACTCTTCCAAAGACCGTGTTTGCTTCTGTAAAGAGCAACGCCACTTCAGATTCATTACGAACATCGACTTTCACAACGTTCAAACGTTCAGGGTATGAATCTTTAAGGGTCGTAAGCTCTCTCGGAGCGCTGTTGTAGCAGGCCGTGACCTTTGCACCTTCCGCAAGGAAGCGTGATACTGCATCAAAACCGATGCCGCTTGATGCTCCCGTAACAACAACATGCTTGTTTTGAAATGCTGTATTCATATTTACCTTTCCCGGTATGGCGGTGAAGCCGTGTCAGCATTCATAAAAAGTATTTGTTAAAAGAAAAATTTGCTTCTGTGTAGACGTCAGGATCGGCGTCCGATATCCAGAAAATAATCGGTGTCTTTTTCGATGCTGTAATTGGAAAAATGGATATCGGACATGGTTCAGGGTTCCCTCATTGTTAGACCATGGCACTGCTCTCGCCGAATAGCAGGCTTGTTTTTAAATTGCAATCAAAATAAAATCGTGCGACAAGTTCATCAGAAACAGGCCGTCATCCTCCGCGTGTATATCAATGCCCTTAAGCATGATATTAATCATACCTGTGTACTGACAACTGTTTCTAAGGCCGGAAAATGTTAATTTGATCGCAACAATGAAACCGCAGGGATCAGGATGATCATCGGACTGGATGTGGGTGGTACCCATACGGATGTTGTTTTATTGGATCGGCAAGGGATCGTGCGCGATGTCAAGGTGACCACCGACGCATCCAATCTATTCAACACGGTGCTGGAAGGGCTCGAAGGCGTCATGTCCGGCATGGATCCTGCGGTCGTCAAGCGGGTTGTCCTCAGCACGACCCTGACAACCAACGCCATTGTACAGAACAAAATTCCGGGTGTGGGCATCATCGTGTCCAGCGGCCCCGGAATCGACCCCCGCTACTTTCAGACCAGTGCACACTATTTTCCCGTATCGGGTTCCATTGACCACCGGGGGAGGGAAGTCGAGCCCGTGGATGCCGGAGAGATCGAACGGGTGAGCCGGGAGTTCCTGGCAAGGGGCATCCGTTATGTCGGGGTGGTCGGAAAATTTTCCGTGCGCAATCCGGTGCATGAACTGCAGATCAAAGCGCAGCTCGGCAATGGTTTTGAAAAGGTATTTCTGGGCCATCGCATATCCGGGCACCTCAATTTTCCCCGCAGAATCGCGACAACCTATCTGAATGCATCGGTTTATCCCATCCACAGAGAATTTTTTGAAGCGGTTCAGCAGTCCCTCAATGCCCGGGGACTGTCCATGCCCATCCGCATCCTGAAGGCTGACGGCGGCAACATGAACTTCGCCTCCTCCATCGAGTTTCCGGGCCAGACCATTCTTTCGGGACCTGCCGCCAGCGTGATGGGGGCCATCGCTTATGCTGCGGACACGGCTGATTCGCTGGTGCTGGATATCGGCGGCACCACCACCGACATGGCCGTGCTGATGAACGGTGTGCCACTTTTAGCGCCGCTCGGCATCGATATCGGCGGGTACCGGACGTTGATTCGCTCTTTGGACATCCATTCCATCGGCATAGGCGGCGACAGCCTGGTACGGCTGAACCACCAGCAGATAGAGATCGGTCCGGAACGGCTTGGCCCGGCCATGGCCTATGGCGGGCCTGTGCCCACGCCCACCGACGCCCTCTTTGTGCTCAAAAAAATAGAAAACGGCGACCGGGAAAACTCAATAAAGGGCATTGAACCCATTGCCGGCGCTTTGGGCCTGTCGGTTGAGGCGGCTGCCGGCAGTATATTTGAGCACGCCTGCAGCAAGATCCTGCAGGAAGCGGAAGCCATGACCGCGAGGTTGAACAGCAAACCGGTCTACACCATTCATGAAATACGGGAAGGATTCCGGCTGGAACCGCGGCAGATACTTCTCCTGGGCGGTCCCGCGCCCTATTTCGGGGAACAGCTGAAAAAGCAGTCGGGGATGGAGATAAAGATCGTGCCCAAGTGGTCGGTGGCCAATGCTATCGGTGCCGCCCTGGCGCGGACCACCAGCGAGATAACGCTTTTTGCGGACACCGAGCAAGGCATGAGCATGGCTCCCGGGGAAGACTACCATGCGACCATCTGCCGCGAGTTCAACCGGGAAGACGCGGTCCGCACCGCTTTCGATTTATTAAAGGAAAAGGCGGTCAAAAGGGGTGCCAACCCTGATCACCTTGAGATGGAGATCCTCGAGGAGCTGGAGTTCAACATGGTCAGGGGGTTCAACACTACCGGCAAAAACATTCGCATTCGTGCCCAGGTGAAACCGGGGTTGATCAAGGGGTATGAGGATGTGCTGTCATTATCTAAAGGGCCCCATGCATAATCTTCATGTAGGGGCAGGCCTTGTGTCTGCCCGTTTTCGCGAATCGCCTGTGGTCGTTCGGGTACCCACAAGGGGCACCCCTACTTGATAATTGGACATTGGATATTGATTGTTGGATATTCAATTCCAACGCTTGCGGTTTCATCCGGGTAAGGAAATATTATGCTACGAGCGCAACATAAAACCGGGCTGGTGTTCTTTCCTGCTTTCGACTGGGCCATCAGTGCCACCCATCCGGAAAGGGAGGAGCGCCTGCTTTACACGCAGGACCAGGTGAACGAAGAGGGCATTTTCGATATTCAGGGCATCCGTGAGTTCAAGCCGGACCCGGTCACGCTCATGGATGTACAGCGTGTTCATTTCTGTGTGCCGGATGCCTGGAAGGTCATGACGGAGTCCCATTTCATCAGTGCCGGAGGCGCCAAGACCATCGGCATGGCCGTGATGGATAAAACCATCGAACGGGGGTTTGCCCTGGTTCGGCCGCCCGGTCATCACGCCATGCGCGTGGTGCACGGGTCCAGGGGGTTCTGCAACGTGAACATCGAAGCCATCATGATCGAATACCTTCGGGCGGCCTACGGTGTCGATCGGGTGGCGGTGGTGGATACGGACTGCCATCACGGGGACGGTACCCAGGACATCTACTGGCACGACCGGGATACCCTTTTTATCTCCATCCACCAGGATGGGCGTACGCTCTACCCGGGAACGGGCTTTATCAATGAAATGGGCGGGCCCAATGCCGTCGGTGCTACGGTGAATATTCCGCTGCCGCCCTACACATCGGAGGAGGGGTTCCTTTATACGGCCGAGCAGGTGGTCATGCCGATTCTTGATGACTTCAAACCGCAGCTCATCATCAATTCGGCCGGGCAGGACAATCACTATTCCGACCCCATTACCAACATGAATTTTTCCGCCCAAGGATATGCCCAGCTGACAGCCCTGCTTAAACCGAATATTGCCGTGCTGGAAGGCGGGTATTCTATAGAGGGGGCGCTGCCCTATGTAAACACCGGCATTATCCTGGCCATGGCGGGTCTCGATTACAGCCACGTCAAGGAACCGGGATACGATCCTGATAAAATTCGCCAGACACGGGATGTTACCGAACGCATACACCGGGTTGGAGACAAAGTACTGCAATTTTGGGAGACCCGGGAAGACACCAGGGAAAAGGTCCAGGGGGATAAAACATTCCACGAGAGAGCCCGCAATATATTTTATGACACCGACAATATCCAGGAAACCCAAAAGGAAACCATCCGTATCTGCCGTGAATGCAGCGGTGCCTTGAAAATAGACTCACGGTCGAGCCTCGGCAACCATGTGCTGGCGGTCCACGTTCCGCGCAGTGCCTGTGAGGCCTGTAAAAATCAGGGTTATACCTGGTATGCAGATGGAGACGCTCGTGAATTTGACGGCATTTTTCTGCAGGATCGAATCGAGGATAAATATCTTGTTAAAGAAGAATAGGCAGATAGTGTTTTTTATTTTTAATCTTTTTTAGGGTTTAATTCCCCGCAGCTTGCTGCGAATTGATATCGATCTGCCTGCGTCGCATGCAACGATTAGGCATTCATTTCATCGAAATCGCTATCGAAATCGGTATCGGAATCGATTTCCGGGTGTTCACTGAGGTCATTGGCCTTTTTATGTACTGCGCAACATTAGCTATCAAGGGGTGTAAACATTCATATTTTAGGGCCAAAGTGTCATATTGTTTCGATTTCGATAGCGATCCCGATTTCGATTCGGATTATAAAGCCCAATAGGATGATACTCCGCGGCTTGCCGCGGGGAGGTTTCATTACTATTGAGGCCTGCAGATAGATGTACCGGCAAACCGCTATTACAAAAAACCTCCGGCTGAGAGCCGACGTCATTGCTGCGATCCGCCGCTTTTTCCGGCACAGCGGTTACCTGGAGGTGGAGACGCCATACCGGATACCGGCCCCGGCCCCGGAGGCGCATATCGACGCCGAACCAAGCGGAGCATGGTTCCTCCATACTTCGCCCGAGCTGTGCATGAAGCGGCTGCTGGCCGCCGGCTACCCCCGCATTTATCAATTCTGCAGATGCTTTCGGAAAGGTGAAAGGGGCCGCCGGCACCTGCCCGAAATGACCATGCTGGAATGGTATACGGCTGAAGACACCTATTGGGGCATGATGGATCAGTGCGAACAGATGCTCGTATCGGTTGTCCGTGATCTTGGCCGGGACCCGGTGTTGGATTACCAGGGCGGTCGGGTCAATCTTGCGCCTCCCTGGGAGCGTCTTTCCGTAGCGCAGGCTTTTGAAAAATTTGCCGCGTTATCCGTGGCGGAATGTCTGGAAAAAAGCCGGTTCGACGAGGTTCTGGCGTTTGAAGTGGAACCCCACCTGGGAATGGCAAGGCCGCTTTTCCTGTATGACTATCCCGAAGCCTGCGGGGCGCTTGCCAAGCTCAAAGCCGGCAGCCGGCACCTGGCGGAAAGATTCGAGCTTTACATCCGGGGGATCGAGATCTGCAATGCCTTTTCGGAACTGACGGATCCCCACGAGCAGCGGATCCGCTTCGAAGCCGAGAAAAAGATTCGTGCATCCGCAGGTAGAGACGATTACCCCTTGCCCGAAAAATTTTTAAGCGCCCTTAAAGATATGCCGGATGCCGCGGGAAATGCCCTTGGGATCGACCGACTGGTAATGCTGTTCGCCGATACCGCCTGCATAGACGATGTGGTGGCGTTTATGCCGGAGGAATTGTAACCAGTAATTTTGAACTGGTCTCAACCCGGGTGCACCAGGAAGGATAAACATTTTTTATTTTTCTCAGAAGATAGGTAGGCTCTAAAATGGGTGCCCCACCATCACCCACACACTGGAACCCTCCGCTGAAAATGCGGCACAAACACGAATGATGCCGCCGGATACCATGGCGCGTATCGATCCGCCCACATCCAGCTTCCAGTCCTGGGTCAGTTCGGCAACACTGTAGGTGTTGGCGACCCGCCCGCCCTCAATAAAGGCCACGAATTGCCACCAGTCCATGGCCAGGAACCGGAGCCAGGCAACGCTTCCCAGAGGATTCCATTCAGGGGTGTAGCGGTATTCAGCTGAGGTGTAGATTACCGAACGGTCATTGAAACGGTTGGAGGGGTAGGCACGCATCCGATAAAATCCCCCCAGGCGGGCGCCTTCGAAATAGGGGGGGCGATGGTTGATCTTGAAATAGCCGTTGTCCAGCGTTTCTGCCTCCCAGGTGGGGGCGCTGCCGGTCCAGAAATTGAAGGCGGCAACCCGCTGCCGGGCCAGCTTGGACGGGCCCAGGGAAAAATACTTGCTGGCTTCGGCTTCGAGAAATGTCCAGGTCTGATCCGACTCCAGCCAGGCAAAATCATGGGTAACGGCCAGGTACTGGGAACTGCCGAATGAGGGGTTGGCGGGGAAATCGGTGTTGTCATACAACACCCCCAGTTGTAAGGGGTGTACGGCCCCTTCGATCTCCCCGACATCTTCCTCGAAGGTCAGGTAACGGTTGAACTGCCTAAGCATCAGGATACTGACGCCGCTCGTCAGGGGGTTCCATGTTTTACCGCCGCTGGGCGGTGATACCAGCATGCCGTGCTTCAAGTGGTAATCGACCAGTCCTTTGTTTTTTGCCGCTCCCAGCGGCAGGGTGTACTCCAGCTTGAAATCGGTCCAGTTGTCCCAGCCCGACGCCTCGACATAGTCATTCTTGTCGGAGTCATTGCTGCCGGCCGGAGGGATGCCCGGTTCGTAAGCAACCGAGGAATAGGCCCGGGATCGGGGATAGTGGCCTGCCGATCCTACAAATGTGAAGAAAAGGCGATCAAAACCCGGCACCAGAAAATCCCAGACGCCCAGGGCGCCGGCCACGGCATCATCGCTGCTCGCAAACACCGTGGCACCCACCAGCAGTTGATCCTGACCGTAGCCCTTCATGCCGCCGCCGACACCCACTGTCGCCCCCAAGCTGTCGGTTGCAAATATATACGGAAGCACCAGGACCTCCTTGACGCCTTTGGGGTTTTCCTCACGAACGGCTGATGATTTTACCGAGGCTTCGGGTTTTGCGTACGCTGGCATGACCACCAACAGGCTGATCAGTATTATCCATAGCCATGCAGCTTTTTTAAGCCAAGGGCTTCCAAATTCTATGTTCAATCTAAAAATCATACCGACAACTGTTCGGATTAGAGATCATAGGCCAGAGCGATGCCACGCGGTTGAATTTGAGTGTTTTAAAACGATTCATCATTATGAAGGTTCTTGATTTTAATATGCTTCAACCGGTTTGCCCGGAAGTGGTTTTACGAGACAAGGTGAAGAACAGCACCGTTCCGACAAAACCGATCATGGATCCGAACCAGAATGCGTCCCTGAGTTGAAATAGATCCATCATCAGCCCGGCCAGGGTGGATCCTGCCAGCATCCCCAGGCTGTGGGCCATGGTCATGAGCCCCATCAGAGACCCCATGGACTCGCTTTCTCCGCCCTTGAAGACGGCAATGGCCATGTGGGCGGGCATGGAAATACCGCCCCCAAGGCCGAATAGAATACTGGCGCCGATCATGTCGCGGATTGTATCCGCCCGTGCAAAACCGGTCATGGCTGCCGTTACCAGCAGGCCGCCGGCGACGATCATCATTTTCCGGTTTATGCGGTCCGCAAGGTATCCCATGGGCATGTGGATGATTCCGCTGATAAAGACCCCCATCATGACCAGCAATCCGATGGTGGAACTGGAGAGTCTAAGTTCGATATCGGCCAGTACCGGGAGAAACCCCCAGATAATGCCGATGCAGGCCGTGTAGCTGACCCTGAAAATGAACAGTCCGATCACTGCCCGGTCCGTGATAATGCGGCTCCATTTAATGGGCGGCCGATTGCGATCCAGCACGCCCTCCTGACTGACGGGTGGCAGCAAAAAAAAACTCAGGAAGAATCCAATCAGAGAGAGGACACCCATGCAGATAAAAGAGGCCTCCAGGCCGAGGCTGTCTTTGATGCCTCCCCCCATGAGCGGCCCCAGGCTCAACCCCAGGAAAAGAGACATGTTGAACAGGCCCATGGTGAACCCTTCACGGCCCTTGGGGGTGATGTCGCCGACATAGGCCTGGATGACGGGCATCATCATGGAAGACGCAATGCCCTGGATAAATCTGATGGCAACGAGGGTCTCGATGTTGCCGGAAAAAATAAAGGCGAAGGAGATGAGCGTGTAGCCCGCCAGCCCGGTGACGATCAGATGTTTGCGTCCGTTTTTATCGGACAACCGGCCGAAATATGGCAGAAAAATGGTTCTCGATAGTGAAAACGAACCGAAAATCAGCCCGATGTATAACCCGCTGGCGCCGAGACTGTGGGCGTATACAGGCAAAAGCGGTACCACAATGCCCACACCCGTGACGGCTGCAAAAATGGAAAAAAACAGCGTCCCGAATATTTTTTTGTCCATTTCATTAGCAACAACCATACGTTCATCTGACCAAACTGGATGCCAAAAAACCTTTAAGGAGATATGGATCTGTACCTGTTGACTGTTTCTAATGTATATCCCGCAAAACGCCTTCCACCAACTCCCGGATCTCGGACAGGCGGTCTTCAGACATGGCTTCGAACCGCAGAACCAGGGCCGGTTGGGTGTTCGAAGCCCTGACCAGTCCCCAACCGTCAGAAAACAGGACCCTGACGCCGTCAATGTCGATCACGTCGTAGCGTTCCCGGAAATATTCGGTCACCTGCCTGACCACGTCAAATTTGATGTGATCCGGGCATTCCACCCGTATTTCCGGGGTTGAAAAGGTTTCCGGGATGTCGGCCAGGAGTTCAGTCAGTTTTTTACCGGTGGTTGAGAGGATTTCCAGCAGCCGGCACGATGCGTAGACGGCATCGTCATATCCCAGGTAGCGGTCGGAAAAGAAGATGTGCCCGCTCATTTCGCCCGCCAGGACGGCATTTTCCTCCTTCATCTTCTGCTTGATCAGGGAGTGGCCCGTTTTCCACATGATGGCCCGCCCCCCGTGCTTTTCGATGTCATCGTACATGGTTTGGGAGCATTTGACCTCAGAGATGAAAGTGGCCCCGGGTTTGCGTGTAAGAATTTCCCTGGCAAAGAGGATCATCAGTTTGTCGCCGAATACCAGGTTACCCTCTTCGTCCACCACGCCTATTCTGTCACCGTCCCCGTCGTATCCGAAGCCCACATCCAGTTTTTTTTCACGCACGAGCGCAATCAGATCGGTCATATTTTCCAACACCGTGGGATCGGCCTCGTGATTGGGGAATGTTCCGTCCATATCACAGTAAATATCAAACACATCGCACCCGAGATTTTTGGTGATCGGTACAGCGGTGATGCCTGCGGTGCCGTTACCGGCATCGATGCCCACCCTCAAATTTTTTCGCACGGTGATATTTTCCAACAGGTGGGCCTTGTAGTAGGGCACGACATCATAGGTCTCGACATTTCCATTCCCCGACTCGAAATCATTTTTCTGAATATATTTCAGGATCTGCTGGATCTGCTCGCCATATACGGAATCGAAACCGCTGCATATCTTAAAACCGTTGTACTCGGGGGGGTTGTGGCTGGCGGTTACCATGACGTTGCCCTGTTTTCTGAGATGGCGGATGGAAAAATAGGCCACCGGTGTGGGGCAGACTCCGATGTCCACGACATCGCATCCCGTTTCCATCAACCCCTGGATCAGTTTTTGGGCATAACGCGGGGAGGTCGTGCGGCAATCCTGCCCCACGGTGAGGTTGCTGTTGCCGTGGCGCAGGAGATAGGTGCCGATGGCTTTTCCGATGAGCACCACATCATCCGCATTCATATCTTTTTCGGCAATTCCCCTGATATCGTATTCTCTGAACATTTGCGGATTTATCACGTCATTCTCCTTATTAAGTGCTGATAATTGTTTCTAATGTATATATAAACACCTTGTTTTCGTAAATGTAGCCTTAAGCTCGCTGCCATGTCAATTGCCAAAATTCGGCAATTGGTGAACTATATACAAAACCCGCTTGCGGTACAAGCTTGTTGCATCAGACCTTTATCTTGGCAAACAGTTACAAGAAGTTTTATGTTCAGTTGTGCGCTTGACAGCGGATTTACCGGCCTTTATAATTACCATTTTCTGGAGAACATCTAATCCACAATAATTGGGGTGCACAACTGAAATTGTTTTGTAATTTCTTTTTTGAGGTATGGCATTTCAAAAAAGACTCATGTTGCATGCTTCGTTGTGCGCGTCAGGACATGAAAATTTAATGCGTTTTCGATATTACATAAAGGGTCTTGTCATTGCCCTGGCATTGACCATACTGATGACGGGCTCGGCGGTCTCAACCCCGGTTGCCGGCCCCGCTTCCAGCGGTAGTGCCCTGACCCCTGTCCAGGCGATTGTACTCGGGGTCGTCGAGGGCCTGACCGAATACCTGCCCGTCAGTTCCACAGGACATCTGCTGGTGGCCAAAGCGTTAATGGGACTGGGCGGCAGTGCCGGTTCAGATGCAGCCATCAATGCGTATATCGTGGTCATACAGTTCGGCGCTATCCTGGCCATCCTGGTGATCTGCCTGAAGCGGTTCGTTAGCCTGTACCGGGGGGTGTTCCAGGGCGATCCCGCGGGCAGGCAACTGATGACAAACCTGATTTTTGCCTTTCTGCCGGCTGTGGTCATTGGCCTTGCCCTGGAGGGCCAGATCAAAAGTCGCTTATTCGGCACCTATCCCGTGATTATCGGCTGGGTGGCCGGCGGCATCGTGATTCTGGTGTTTGCCTTCCTGTGCCGGCACCGGTCCATTGATCTGCACCGCGGCAAACCCATGGAAGCGATTACCATTCGTATGGCGCTCTTCATTGGTGTGGCCCAGTGTCTGGCCATGTGGCCGGGGGTGAGCCGGAGCCTGGCGACCATCCTGGGAGCTCTTTTCATGGGGGTGTCCATGACGGCCGCGGTGGAATTCAGTTTTCTGCTGGGGGCCGTGACGCTGAGCGCTGCCAGCGCCTACGACCTTTTAAAGCACGGCAATGAAATGATGCAGGTTTTTGATTTCTCATCCATGGCGCTGGGTCTTGTTTTTGCCTTTGTATCCGCCGTGCTGTCGGTTAAATGGATGGTCGGTTATCTGAACCGGTATGGCCTGGAGCTGTTCGGTTATTACCGCATCGCCATTGCAGGTGTGGCCTGGCTGGTTTTTTTTGCTTGAATCCTAAGTTCTATCCTTTTACTACCGCAATGGGCCTGAGTCGAGCCACTTTTCTGGATATACCGGCTCCGTGCACCACATTCACCACCTGTGATATGTCCTTGTAGGCATCCGGCATTTCTTCGGCCAGGGTATTTTTTCCGGTCCAGCGCACCAGGGTCCCGCGTTCTTTCAGTTCCTGTTGGATCGAACGTCCGCGGCTCTGTTTTTTTGCGGCTTTTCTGCTGAGAACCCGTCCGGCGCCATGGCAGGTGGAGCCGAATGTCTCCAGCATGGCTTTTTCGGTTCCGGCCAGTATGTAGGAAGCTGTTCCCATATCGCCGGGAATCAGTACGGGCTGGCCTGTTTTGCGATAGGGCTCGATAAGGGCCTCATGATTCGGGGGGAATGCCCGGGTCGCCCCTTTGCGGTGGACGCAGAGAAAGCGTTCCCGGCCGTCCACCAGGTGTTTTTCCTTTTTGGCGATGTTGTGGCAGACGTCGTACAAAAGATTCATGCCCAGGCTTTTAGGGCCGATGCGCATGACATCCATAAATATTTTGCGGCAGCGGTGGAGCAAAACCTGGCGGTTGGCCCAGGCAAAATTCGCGGCACAGGACATGGCCCTGTAGTACCGCCGGCCGGCCGCAGAATCGATCATGGCGCAGGCAAGCTGGCGATCGGGCAGATCGAAGCGCAGCCTGTCGGCGTGTTTGACCATGCTGGCCAGGAAATCATCGCACACCTGGTAGCCGAGCCCGCGGGATCCGGTGTGCAGCATCAGGGTTACCTGCCCTTCGGCCAGCCCGAAGGCATGGCCGGTTTCGGGGCTGAATATTTTATCCACCACACCCACTTCCACGAAATGATTCCCCGACCCCAGGGTGCCCAACTGCCGCCTGCCCCGGTCAAGGGCTCTTTTACCGACCACTTCGGGATCGGCGTCGGGCATGCACCCGCGGTCCTCGGTATGGGCAACATCATCCTGGACACCGAAGCCCTGCCGAACGGCCCATTGGCTGCCCTCTTGGAGCACTTTTTTTGCTTCGCGGATGGACAGTTTCACCGATCCTGTCGAGCCGACACCCGCGGGAATATTACGGTAGAGTGCATTGACAATATCTTCAAGCCGGGTGCGCACATCTTTTTCAAAAAGCGAAGTTACGGCCAGGCGCACACCGCAGTTGATGTCATACCCGACGCCGCCCGGAGAAATGACGCCGCTGTCCCAGTCAAAGGCGGCGACGCCGCCGATGGGGAAACCGTACCCCCAATGCATGTCCGGCATGGCCATGGAGGCCTTGACGATTCCCGGGAGCTGGGCAACATTGGCCACCTGTTTCAGGGGTTCGTTCTGATGGCTGCCGGCGATCATTTTTTCGTCTGCAAACACCTGCCCGGGCACCCGCATCTTTCCGGTTTTAGGCAGTTCCCATCGATAAGCATCTATTCTTTTTAATTTCATTTTTCCCATAATAAAAATCTATAGTTAACGCGTATTGATATAATATGGTTCAGAAATAAGATACATGAACAGTCTTGGTATTAAAGAGTAAGGATTTTTATTCCAGCATTAAAAACCTGGTCCTTTGGGCCAGGTCAGAGCCATTAGGCTCTGCCAAAATAAATAATTTAAAGTGTCAAGTGATCTAAAATTATAAGTGATCTAAAGTTG
>JAFDAT010000209.1 GCA_019313725.1 Deltaproteobacteria bacterium | reverse complement strand
AGGGAGAGCGGGAGATGGCTGTCGACAACAAGCGTCTGGGGCGTTTTGAACTGACGGGTATTGCTCCTGCGCCAAGAGGTATGCCCCAAATCGAGGTTACCTTCGACATCGATGCCAATGGCATTGTCGATGTCTCGGCCAGAGACCAGGCCACCGGCAAACAGCAGTCCATCCGAATCACCGCTTCCTCGGGTCTTTCCCAGGCTGAAATAGACCAACTGGTACGCGATGCCGAAATTCATGCACAAGACGACCGCGGCAAAAGAGACCTGGTTGAGGCCCGAAACAATGCCGATGCCCTGATCCACAGCACTGAAAAAACCCTGGCTGAAATGGGTGCCAATGTGGACCCGGCCGCACGCATGGAGGTGGAAGGTGCCGTCGGACAACTCCAGGGTGTTGTCAGCGGTGATAATACCGCCGAGATACGGCGCCTGTCGGAAACCCTGAATCAGGCTGTCCACAAAGTGACTACCGCTGCCTATCAGGGTGCCCAGCATCCCGCAGGGGGGAATACCGGTCCTGCAGGGGGGAATACCGCCCCGGGTCCAGGTAATACTGACGCCACCCCTCCCCATCCTGAAGGTGATGAAGAAGTGGTAGATGCCGAATACAGGGAAGTCGCCTAATAAAAGAATCGGATTTCCTGGAGAAATCGGAATCCGGTTCTTTAATGTAACATTCAATTATCAAGTTCCGACAGGGCTGAAGCCCTGGACTACATAGCATAAAGCCGACAGCTTTGTAGCACAGGGATTTATCCCTGCTCAATAAAAATTGTTCTGGGATCCGCGGAGCAGATCCCAGGACTATTTATTACCATAAGTGTTTTTGATTAATATAGCGGCGAAGCCGCACTGTATAAAAGTTGCTTTGCAACTTTTATTTTTATTGACTATTCCCGCTCTGATTCGTAAGAAAAGCCACCATGCCGCAAACCGCCACCAAGCAACCGGGAAATAACGAAATTCACCTTTCAACACTGGTGGCCATGGATAAACCTCTCAGCGTGCTTGGGGAAGTCAAGACGATCATACTTGCCATGGCCCCCGGGGCGGACGTCAACCCGGTTGAAACAACCTTTCATGATATTGTAAAACTTTTTTCCGGCCGCTATCCGGGATACAGAAAATGCAATACGTACTATCACGACCTGGGGCACACCACCGACACACTGCTGGCCATGGCCAGGCTGATCCACGGAGCACATGCAGGTGGAATCGCCCTGGAAGCCAGAGACATTACCCTGGGGTTGATCGCAGCTCTCATGCACGATGTGGGTTACATTCAGCAGGTGTCCGAAAAAAAGGGTACCGGCGCCCAGCATGTCCTGGTCCACATCTCCAGAGGTATTGCCTTCATGCGGACCTATTTGAAAAAAAATGGATATTCAGCCTACGACTATCGGAAGTGCCGTGCCGCGGTCCTTTGCACCGACCTGAATACCCCGATTCCTGCCATCAGGTTCGAAACCCGGAGTAATGCGCGCATGGGCAAAATGCTTGCCGCGGCTGATCTTATAGGTCAGACAGCTGACCGTTGTTATTTAGAAAAATTGAGATTCCTGTATCAGGAATTCAGGGAAGCCAACGTCAGGAAATATCACAGTGAGTTGGAGCTGCTGCAGGATTCCCTGCAATTCAACAAACACATGAAAACCAGGCTTGCTCATGACCTGGGTGGTGTAGACCATTTCCTGACAGGACATTTCAAAACCCGCTGGGGCATCGACAAAAACCTTTATCATGAAAGCATCCACAACAATCTAAATTATTTGAAGTATTTTTTGGAAAAAGATCCCGAGCATTACACCCGGTTCCTCAATCGAATGAAGGCGCCCTGAACCCGTGTTATCCGCATCGACGCATCAACCGTTCCTGAAAACGTAAATATGTGGGGGTTATTATGAAAGGTATTATCCTGGCCGGTGGATCAGGTACCCGGCTATACCCGATCACCCGGGTTGTGAGCAAACAGCTCCTGCCGGTATACGACAAGCCCATGATCTATTACCCGCTTTCGGTTCTTATGCTTGCGGGGATACGCGACATCCTGATCATTTCAACCCCTGCGGACCTGCCCCTTTTTCAAAAACTCCTCGGCGATGGTACGCATCTGGGCATCAATTTTTCATATCGTGAACAACCGCGACCGGAAGGGCTGGCCCAGGCCTTTATCATCGGCAAAGAATTCATCGGTACCGACAACGTCTGTCTCATCCTCGGAGACAATATATTCCAGGGATACAACCTGCGCTCGATCCTGAAAAATGCCATGGCCATCGAAAAGGGCGGGCGTATCTTCGGCTACCGTGTCAGCGATCCGGAACGGTATGGGGTTGTCGAATTCGACCATGAAAAGAACGTTATCGGAATAGAAGAAAAACCCGATAAGCCCAAATCAAGCTATGCCGTACCCGGACTCTATGTTTATGATAATGACGTGATCAGGGTCGCCGAGCAGCTCAAACCGTCTGAACGCGGGGAGCTTGAGATCACGGATATCAACATGGATTATCTGGAACGCGGTTTGTTGAAAGTTGAGCTGATCGGACGCGGTTTTGCCTGGCTGGATACGGGTACTGACGAGGCCCTTCAGCAGGCGGCCAGCTTCATTCAAGCCATCCAGAATCGGCAAGGTGTCAGAATTTCCTGTGTGGAAGAAATCGCCTACCGCCTGGGCTACATCGACAGCGAACAACTGCAGGAGATTGCCACACCGATGTTGAAGAATGCTTACGGCCGTTATCTGATGGAGATCATAAAAGAGAAAGAAGACCGCAACAATATTCGGGCATAGTAGATACCCGGGTCCAGAAAACGCGTCGAAGATCCCGCCCCGCGAGGGCACTGATTATACCCTATAAGAGTTTACAGCGAAATCCCAACCCGGATGAACCGGAAAAAGATGAACATCGAACATCGAACGTTCAACATTGAACGTCGAATAGCCACAAGCAGGATTAGCAATCCGCCTTTTTAAATATCCAATGATCAATATCCGATTATCGAAATTCGAAACAAATCCAAATATCAAAGGCCCAAAAACAAAGGCACGAAGAAGTTATTTTCTTCGTGCCTTTGAGTCTTCGTGGCCTATTTTTTCATCAGCGCTCTATGGTAACGCTTTTCATTATCACAGGTTCAGCAGGTTTATCCATGGAACCGGTTTTGACCACACCAATCGCCTTGACCACATCTATCCCTTTGGTCACTTTACCGAAAACCGAATGACGATCATCCAGATGGGGCGTGGGGCCCAGGGTAATAAAAAACTGGCTTCCGTTGGTCCCTGGCCCGGCGTTTGCCATGGAAAGAATACCCTCGCTTGCATGCCTGAGAGTGGCATCGAACTCATCTTTGAACTGGTACCCCGGTCCACCCATTCCCGTGCCCTGGGGACAGCCTCCCTGAATCATAAACCCCCCGATGACCCGGTGGAAAGAAATGCCGTCGAAAAAATTTCCACTCCGATCCGTGTTCTGACGCCCTTCCGCTAGATTGATAAAATTCCACACGGTTTCCGGGCACTCTTTGGCATAAAGCTCTGCCTCAAATGTCCCCATGCTGGTTTCAAATACAGCGGTTGCCCTTTCGAAACCCTCTTTGTAATCGCTCTTGGTATACGCCATTGAATCCTCCTTCGTTGATTTTCCCATTGATCTTATTGTCAAAACGATAGGCAGATGATAATCAAGCAATCGAATATGTCAACACGAGCGATTAAATTTCTTCGTGCAAAGGATGCCACTTTTGAGATCATCAAGTACGGGCATGATAAACGGCGGGCAGCGCGGTACCATGCTGCTTATGTCGCCCGCTGAAATTTCGCATCTGCTGAACTGCACCGTCGCGGATATTGCCAGGTCGTAAACCCCAGCCGCTGATGCAATGTGCAGACCGTTTTTTCCCACACCATTGTTTTTGTATATCGTGCCCCCGAAATATGATATGCGAGGGAACGGTTATGGTGTAAAACTCAGGCAATACCGTCTAAATTTGTACATTAGAAACATCAGTAACGTATTGGACGCTTTTTGTATCACATGCACATCGGCCCTGAACAGATGTACTACAGGCTGAGGCCTGTTTCTAATGAATAGGAGGAAAATCATATGTTGAACCATGTTGTACTTTTAAAATTCAAGCCCGGTGTTGAAGATGACGACGTCAAGACATTGGAAGCGCTGCTGGATGATCTGCCGAACAAGATAATAGAGATCCTGGTCTACGAATTCGGTCGCAACATCATCCCTTCTGAACGGGCCTATGATTTTGCCATAGTGTCGCTCTTTGCCAATCCTGAATCACTGGAACGCTACCGCACCCATCCCGATCACCGCATTGTTCTGGAAAAAATTACGACTATCTGTGAAAATATCATTACCGCCGATTTTGCGGGATCGGATGCCAGCTCAATCAAGGAAAAGACCCCGGATATGGGACTGCCCGACTTTTAAATTGAACCCATCGCTGCGCGATGAATTCAATTTAAAAGTAAAATTTTACGGGCCTGTCACCAGTAGATACCCGGGTCCAGAGGGCCCGGCACTGGATGTTCCATAGAAGGAAGTATCTACGCCATAACTTATGAGTGTCTAAAGTGAGCTAAAGTTAACTAAAGTTAAGGAATTCTATCTTTTTTATAAATGGCAGAGCGTAGCAATTCATCAACTTTAGATCACTTATAATTTTAGATCACTTGACACTTTAAATTATTTATTTTGGCAGAGTCTAATGGCTCTGACCTGGCCCAAGGACCAGGTTTTTAATGCTGGAATAAACAGATACCCCGAAAAGCCGAAGGGTAATATTAACCTGGCAACTAAATAGCCTAATTCGTCATGCCGGACTTGTTCCGGCATCCAGTATTATCCTGGATTCCCGCCTTCGCGGGAATGACGGCGTTAACGTATTTAATTGCCGGAGCAATACTAATCTTCTTTTGAGTTATATCTATATGAAAAATGTCTGGAGGAACTTATGGACTACCAGGAAATCATCGTTGAAACCGAAGCGTCAATCTGCACCATCACCCTGAACAAGCCTGAAAAAATCAACGCCCTGTCAAAAAATATGGTCGCGGAATTGATCCATGCCTTTACAGCCGTGTCTGAAGATGAAACTGTCAAGGTGGTCATCCTGAAAGCCGCGGGCAAGCACTTCTGTGCGGGCCACTTTATGGCCGAAATGGTGGACGGCGATATGAAGACCTATAAATTCATATTCGACCAGTGCACGCGTCTGATGACCCTGATTCACGAAATCCCCCAGGTCGTCATCGCACAGGTTCAGGGGGTAGCCACCGCAGCCGGCTGCCAGCTCGTCGCCTGGAGCGACCTGGCCGTTGCCGAGGATGGTGCCAGATTCGCCACCCCGGGCGTAAAAATCGGATTGTTCTGCACGACCCCCATGGTGGCGCTCACCCGGGCCATCGGCCGCAAAGCCGCCATGGAGATGCTCATGACCGGCCGCTACTTCCCCGCCGCAGAAGCGAAAGAGCTGGGGCTGGTCAACAAGGTTGTCCCCATCGAACAGCTGGCAGATGAAACCAGAAACCTGGCCGCTCAAATTGTCGAGGCCAGCGGACTGGTCATCGGCATCGGCAAACAGGCCTTCTATGCCCAGGTTGACCAGACCGATGCTGCCGCCTGGAACTATGCCAAGCACACCATCACCCTGAACAATCTGGCCCAGGATGCACAGAACGGTATCAAAGCCTTTCTGAAAAAGGAAACGCCGGAGTGGGAAAACAGATAATAAAAAATGCTGAGACATTTTTTATGGGACGCGACTTCGTCGCTAAAATATCATTTCTACCTGACTAAACAGGCTGTTCAATAACGCTTCATTCACAACGATAATTCGATTTCTTCAGGCTGAAGCCCTGGACTACATTGGCAACACAATGGTTATTCCAAGCAAATATCCAATTTCCAACGATCAAGTGCCAATCGCAATTGGACATTGGACATTCGATGTTGGATATTGGATATTCTCTTTTATAAATTCCGGTCCATTCGGGTTGGGAGCTATTCTTGATAAAGCTCAGCAATGACGAACAACAAATTTTGGGCGGCCTACAGGGCCAACTGAAGCAGGTAGCCCTGCAGAATATCGTGCGTTACGCCGAAATCTTGGGCGCCGAATCGTTGTGCAAAGTTACCAAGGCAACTGTTTTCTGCGGTGCGCACCACTACCTGGGTGCCTGCAAATCCGAAGATTTTGACGTAGTCTTTTCAAAGATGAACATGGCGTCAGACAACGTCCTGACGTTCAATGCCACCGACGATGACTGCTATGTCCAATCCTGCGTGAGCCCCTGCGATC
>JAFDAT010000208.1:3450-11453 GCA_019313725.1 Deltaproteobacteria bacterium | reverse complement strand
TACATCCATACCGCCGATGAGCGCTTCGGCGTTGAGCGAATTCAAGGATTCCGGTATTGGGTCCAGAGTCACATCAGGATTCAGCTGGCCGAGCTTTTCAAAAGCAACTTCCACTTTGGGTCGGCCGACGGAGTCTGCGCTATACAGATACTGCCGATGCAGATCCGACCGGGATACGATGTCCCGGTCCACTAGGCGTATATACCCGATACCCATGCCGGCCAGTTTCAAAGCTGAGGGTGCGCCCAGACCTCCCAACCCCACAATACAGACCTTGGCATTCTTTAGCCTGACCTGTCCGTCATAGCCTATGTCCGATAGGACAACCTGGCGGGAATAGGTCTCCAACTCGTTGTCTGTGAGTTCTTTTCGCATTTTAAAATCCACTGGAGGTGAATTCATCATATTTTTTTAACGGAATTGGAAATTTGCATGATCCGCTCTCAAAAAAGTGAACAGATGAGTGACTCCAACCAGAAAAGAGTTGTTTTTTGAAATTTATAGAAGGTAAGAAAATACTTCGCAAGATCGGCAAACTTTCATCTTCTCTTTCCAGTTTTGGTGTGCCGTGCCCTCACAGTTGGTTCCGTTGATAAACCAGCAGAGATCTCCGGCCTTAAATTCCCAGGCTGGGCATGTTTCTCTTTGGTCAAGAGGACAATTCTTAATAATCCAGCATGGTTTTTTGAGCTTATTGTTCTTGCGTTTCCTGGAGACAAGGAAAAACATCTGCCGCTCAACATAGGCCGGCACAGATCGCCAGCCCTGTTCGTAGCTGTGGATAGCCTTAAGGGAATTTCCGAGCAGTTGGGCCATTTGCCTCTGGGTTTTGCCTAGAAATTTTCGGAAATGGGTGAATTCTTTACTGTCCATGGGATATTCCTACGCCAATATACTGGAATGGTTTATGCTATGATATTCCATGCTGCCACGATGTGGTACTAGAGTCAAGATAATATTACATCTTGCAATCTATATCTGTTCCAGGATTTCCATCGATTATAGATCCATTTTTATCAAAATGAGGTCAAGTATTTAGAAGCTCGGCTTTCATGAGATACTCTTACTACATCAAAATACGGCTGGAAAGATAAATGATAATCAGCCACCATAACCTGCTGTAAAAAGGCAGATATAAAAAATGATTGCCAAGATTAATGAAGAGCCTATTCATGCAAAGGGAAAGTTCAATTTATATATAGCCGTCACCGCCTTTGTCCCAAAGGGCAAAGGTGGTCATTGTGTCCTGCAATCTGGATTTTTACAGGTAAAGATTTGGCAATCAGAAAAAAAAGAGGTAAGTTCAACTTAAATAAACCACCGATAACCAAAGAAAATTCAATCTTTTTGTTCCGTATCCAATCATAAAACCTCTAAAAATAAATAATCCCTAATTTTGATAGAGTTATTTAATATTTAAAAAAAACAATTTGAAACAAAATATTTAAAGTGTTACTGAATATTAGATCTCTTCATTTAAAGCTATCAATAGTGATGAATCGGAAAATATAATATCGCATCCAATTCTTTGCATAATGTCCCTCAAGTTTATATTACAATATAACTACTAAACACGTTTTTCTCTCTAAAGCTCTAAACACTCATCTACTCGTTGTTATTTGTTTTGCACGGATACGAATAAAAAAGCGCTTCATGAGCATAAGTGTCCATGACCGCCGAATTTCTTAAAGTTATTCAGAATACGGTAGAATGTGATAACCTGTAAAACCCAAAAAACCAAAAGGAGCCAGTCCCTTGGAAACCATCGCGTTGACCATTGATGGTAAAAAAATCAGCAGTCACACCGGCACCAGCATTTTTGAGGCTGCCCGGCAAAGCGGGATTATAATTCCTAATTTATGTTACCACCCGGAACTAAAGCCGTTTGGTGCCTGCAGAATGTGTTTAGTGGAAGATGAAAATACCGGACGCCTCATGGCCTCCTGTGTCACACCCGTAGAACCGGATATGGTAGTTCAAACCGCCTCCAAACGCGTTGTCAAACACCGCCAAAATATTGTTCGTTTGATGATCGCCGAACATCCGGAATCGTGCATTGTCTGCAGTAAAGGTAACCGTTGCCGGCTACGGTGGATTGCCGCTCAATTAGGTATAGGCGAAACAAATCTTTACCACATGCCCAACTACAAGCCCTACGAGGAAGCCAATCCTTTTATAATCAGGGATTTGAGCAAGTGCATTCTCTGTGGCAAATGCATTCGTGCCGACCATGAACTGGTAGTGGTCGGAGCTATCGATTATAGCCATAGAGGTTTTCAATCCCGACCGGCAACAGTCCATGAAACCGGCTTGGAAGGCTCAAGCTGTACATTTTGTGGCACCTGCGTTTCTATGTGCCCCACAGGGGCGTTGTCCACTAAAAACACCTATTACGTTGGCACTCCCGAACACGAAACAAATTCGATCTGTGGTTTTTGTAGTGTGGGCTGCAGTCTAGCAGTGGGCACCAGCAGCGAAAAAGTCATCGAAGTCAATCCTGCCCACCTACCTGGAAGTGTCAATGGGGCAACATTATGTGTGCGGGGTCACTTTGCCCATGATTTCTTGAATTCCAGGCAACGGCTGATCACACCATTGATACGCAAGAATGAAACTCAGGGCCAAAACGGTCTTGTTCCGGTTGAGTGGGGTGAAGCCCTGGAACTCGTAGCCAATCGGTTGATTCATATCAGAACAAAATACGGCCCCCAAAGTATAGCATTTCTGGGTTCCACCAAATGTACAAACGAGGAAAACTATCTTTTTCAAAAACTGGCCCGTGCCTCGATAGGAACGAATAACGTTGACAACGGCGGGTATTGCTCCGGGCAAAAAAATACACATGTAATCTTCGATAATATGGGCGGCGCTTACCGTACCAGCCGTATTGCTGATCTTGAAAATGCTGAAGCAATCGTGGTCCTGGGTGCAGACCCCTGTCATTCTGTGCCTGTATTCAGCTATTATTTAAAACGTGCCGCTAAACAAGGTACCCCTCTAATTGTAGTGGATCCAAGACATACCGAATTGGTCGACTTTGCATCAATGTGGTTGCGACCCAAGCTAAATACTGACCTCGAACTTATCAATGCTCTCGCTGCCGTCCTGCATGATGAAAAATGGCATGACCTTGCCTATATCGATAAGTTCACAAAAGGATTCAGAGATTTTCGCAAGAGTTTGAAGATGTTGGATCTTGGTCGGGTAAGCCGACTCACCGGGATTGATAGAAACGGTCTGACAGAGGTTGTTGAATCATTAAAAGATAAAAAGATCGTCTTCGTTGTCGGCCGCGGTATTTTACTGCAAAAAAATGCAATGCAGATTGTGGGTGCAATTTACAATTTGTCATTATTGACCGGCAGTATAGGCGTTAAAGGTGGCGGTGTATATTTTCTTGCTAAAGAAAACAACCAGATTGGCGCCTTTGACATGGGAACCTTCCCGGATATGCTTCCCGGCCGCCAAACCCTGGGCGATGAGAACAACCGAAAAAACTGGGAAAGGAAATGGAATGTTAGCCTTTCACGGAACCCGGGGCTGAACATGGTACGAATGGTCGAAGCTGCTGAACGTGGGAAATTGAAGGCCCTGTATGTAATGGGTGAAAACATACTGCGAAGCTTACCGCAGACTGAGCGGGTGCGGCAGGCACTCAGCAAGGTCGACTTTCTGGTGGTACAGGATATTTTATACAATGAAACAACTCAACTGGCACACGTCGTTTTACCAGGAGCCGCATTCTCGGAAAAGCAGGGTTCGTTTACCAACTTGGAAGGCCGTATTCAACCCTTTGACCCGGTGACAAGGCCACCCGGGAAAGCAAAGCCGGACTGGGAAATTATCGATATCTTGCAAGCCAAACTCGAACAAACTGAAGCGTATGGCGATTTAGAAAAAATCAGAATGGAAATTCGTCAGCATGTTCCTGCCTATGCTTCTTTGAATGGAAAGCGTCAAACATGGATTCAAGAACGAAGCGAAATGGATTTTTCTAATGGCGCAGATTCGGAAGGTTCGGTAAAATTTATTCCGGTGGCATCCATAAAACCTGAATCGAATGACAGCGACTATCCCATGAGTGCGATTATCGGCTCCATGAGATATCATTTGGGAAGTGGTACACGATCGGCCGTTTCAAAACGAATTCAGGGAGTTGATCAGGAAGGCCGATTGGAAATTTCCTACCAGGATAGCATCACCCTCAAGGTGAAAGATGGCGACAAGGTTACCGTCACCTCCAGGTGTGGGAGCCTTACCAGGGGGGTTCGAATTGGTAAAAGCCTGAGTGCCGGTCACATATTTGTGCCTTTAGGATTTAACGGTAACGACGCCATGAATCTATTGGCGTTGTCAGATTATACCGAACCGGATACGCCCGGCTGGAATACCTGTAGGGTAAAAGTTAAAAGGGTGTAATTCTACTTGTCAGGGATCATAGCGAATTAAAAGAAAAAATTCGGTACCATCTGGGCCAGCCCGAAGTTGGCAAAATAGAATAAGCGCCACACGATGTAGACACTGCATGTTGACCATAAAACTCAAATAAGACGAGACATCATATGCATCCACCAGAAATCGAACTGAACGAACTTGATGGTATCATCGAGAGACACAAAAATGGAAAATGGGAACTTATTCCCTTGCTCCAGGATGTGCAGGCAACCTACGGTTATATCCCACCGGAATCGATAACGCCGATTGCCGAGGCGCTTAATTTGTACCCATCCCAGGTCCAGGGGGTAGTCACCTTTTATTCTGGATTCTCATTGAAACCAAAGGGAAAATACGTGTGCAGGGTTTGCCGGGGCACCGCATGCCACGTCAAAGGCAGTCGCAGCATCCTACGTCTTATGAAACGGGAACTCGAGCTGGAAGAAGGCGAAACCAGCCCGGATTACCGGTTCACATTGGAAACGGTGGCCTGTTTGGGTGCTTGTTTTCTGGCACCAACGATGATGATCAATCGCGATTATTTCGGAAAGCTTTCGCCCACTAAGTTGTCCAGTGTCCTGGGAGAGTATCGCCAAAAAGGAAATAATAAAAATGGATAAGCTTTCATCCATCGGACAGCTCGAGTGGTTTCGCAGCAGGATTTTGTTCCGCAAGGAAAAAGGTATCATCGAAGTGCACGTATGCATGACCGGCTGTCGTGCTTACGGCGCAGCCGGGGTTTTGGAAGCCCTCAACCAGGAAGTCAAAAGTCAGGGACTTTCCAAACAGGTGGAAATTAGGTCTACCGGTTGCCACGGCTTTTGCGCCAAAGCCCCGGTAATCGCTATTGAACCAATGGGAATTCAGTATCAGGAAGTAGAACCGGATGATGCCGGTGACATCGTGATGAAGACATTGAAGGAAAATCGGATGATTGACAGATTGGCGTATCACGCCCCGAAAACCTTCCAGCCGGTATTTTACCGAAACCAGATCCCCTTTTATGCCAAACAGGAACGCCGGGTTCTGGCTAATTGCGGCCGGATCGACCCTACCAACATTGAGCATTATATCGCTGCCGGTGGCTATCGGGCATTGATCAAAGCACTGTCAAATATGGGCCCCGAACAGGTCATCGACGAGGTTCAGGCGGCGAAACTAAGGGGGAGAGGCGGGGCCGGTTTTCCCACCGGCCTTAAATGGAAATTCGCCAGTCAGTCAGAAGGACGCCCCAAGTACGTGGTGTGCAACGCCGATGAAGGGGACCCTGGCGCTTTCATGGACCGTGCAATTCTAGAGGGCGACCCCCATGCGGTGGTGGAAGGTATGTTGCTGGGTGCCTATGCTATGGGCAGCGAGTACGGATTCATTTACGTCCGGGAAGAGTATCCGATCGCCATCGACCATTTGAATATCGCCATCGCGCAGGCCGAGGAACTGGGTTTACTAGGAGAAAATATTCTGGGGACAGGTTTTAACTTCAATCTTTCACTAAGACTGGGTGCCGGGGCTTTCGTCTGTGGTGAGGAAACGGCCCTGATGGCTTCCATCGAAGGCCGGCGCGGCATGCCCCGAGCCAGACCGCCGTTCCCAGCCCAGGCAGGAATTGACGGCAAACCCACCAATATCAATAATGTGGAAACCTGGGCCAATGTACCGCTAATTGTAAATAACGGCGCAGGTTGGTACGGGGAGGTAGGCACCGAAAACAGCAAAGGCACCAAGATTTTTTCCCTGGCCGGCAAAGTCAACAACACCGGCCTGGTGGAAGTACCCATCGGCACTACAGTCAAAGACGTGATTTTTAACATCGGCGGAGGCATACCCAAGGGCCGGCAATTTAAGGCCGTCCAGATGGGTGGACCGGCCGGCGGCTGCGTTCCCGCCCAGTTCTTAAATCTGTCTATTGACTACGATACTGTCCAGAGCATTGGTGCCATCATGGGGTCGGGCGGCATGGTGGTATTGGATGAAAACAACTGCATGGTAGAGATCGCCAGATTCTTTTTGAGCTTTACCCAGTCTGAATCATGTGGCAAATGCGCTCCCTGTCGCCTGGGCACCACCCAGCTGCTGGAAATCCTTACCCGCATTACCCGCGGCGAGGGCCGTATGGAAGACATTGATACCATTCGGGAATTGGGCCAAACGTTGACCGAAGCATCTTTGTGCGGCCTCGGCCAGGCCTGTCCAAAACCGGCCCTTTCGACGCTGAGATATTTTATCAATGAATACGAAGATCACATTAAGGAACATCGCTGTGCAGGCGCTGTATGTGATTCCATGGTCATTTCCGCCTGTCAGCATGCCTGTCCCGCGGGTATTGACGTGCCCAATTATGTGGCCGCCATTGCCGACGGCGAATACGAAAAATCGGTTGAAATCATTAGAGAACGCAATCCCTTTCCAGCGGTCTGCGGCCGTATCTGCATCCATCCCTGCGAGTATAAGTGCCGACGAGGAGAACTGGATCAGGCTGTTGCCATTCGAGCGTTAAAACGCATGGCTTCGGACTGGTATTTTAAAAACATCGGTCCGCAAAGAAATCCCTTTCCCGTAAACAAAAAAGAGAAAATTGCCATCGTCGGCGCCGGGCCGGCCGGTTTAACCTGTGCTTACTTCCTGGTGAAAATGGGTTATAAAACCACAGTGTACGAAGCTCAGTCGGTAGCAGGCGGTATGCTCGGCATCGCGGTGCCCGAGTTTCGGCTCCCGCGTCCTGTGATTGAAGAGGAGATCCAATATATTAAAATTGTGGTGTTGAAATCTTGTACGACTCACCGATTGATGCCAAACACACATTCAACGACCTACTCGACGAGGGATACAGTGCCGTTTTTATTGCCGCCGGTGCCCAGGCCAGCAAGCACATCGGTATACCCGGCGAAGACGAAGACCTCGCAGGAGTTTACTACGGCCTTGATTTTTTAAGCAAAATTCGCATGGGAAAGCCAGTGCCACTTAGCGGAAAAACGGTTGTGGTAGGCGGCGGCAATGTAGCCGTGGATGTAGCGCGGACAGCGCTTAGAAGCGGTGCCGGTGACGTGCAAATATTCTGTCTGGAACCCCGAGACGAGATGCCTGCTTGGGAAAAAGATGTCGAAGAAGCAATTGATGAAGGTATTATTATAAACCCTGAGGCTTCACCAAGCCATATCACCCAGGACGGTGGGCGTGTCACCGGGATAGAATTTACACACTGCGTTAGTGTCTTCGATGAACAGGGCCGCTTCAGCCCTACCTGTGACCTGGAGGACACCCGCCCTGTTGAGGCCAATAATATCATCATATCTATCGGTCAGGCCGCAGATATGTCCTTTCTATCTGCCGATAGCCAGCTGGAAAGAAAACTTTGGGGCTCGCTGGTTGTCAACACCAATACGCTGGCCACCAATATTCCCGGAGTATTCGCCGGCGGTGACTTCACCACCGGGCCGACATTTGTGATTAGGGCTATTTCTTCCGGGCGGCGGGCGGCTATCGCTATCAACAAGTACCTAACTGGTGACGACAGCCCGGTGTATATACCGGATGAAAAGTCTGTGAAGCACACGACGACTAGACTGGCC
>JAFDAT010000208.1:0-3424 GCA_019313725.1 Deltaproteobacteria bacterium | reverse complement strand
GAGGATGCCAAAGAACGGGTCAACGATTTCCGGGAAGTTGAAAAAGGTTTTACCGAGGCTGAGGCTTTCCAGGAGGCGACGCGCTGCCTCAGATGCGATCTTGAAAAAGAGGAGAATGGGATATGATTCGATCCATTACCCAAAAAAAGAATGATGAAGAAATCGAGCAACTCCTTAACGGTTTCAACCGGATTTTCATAATCGGGTGTGGAACGTGTACAACGTTGACACGCACCGGTGGCGAGCCTGAGGTCCAAGGCTTGAAGAAGAACCTTTCAGGGAAAGGCAAAATGATTACCGGAACCTTAGTGGTTCCAGTAGCCTGTGATAACCTAAGTCAAGACTTTTTAAGTGATTTTGGTAGTCAGATTCGACAGGCTGATGCCTTACTGGTCACAAGCTGCGCTTTCGGTGTTCAGACCATTGCCCGCCAGCTGAAAAAAATGACGGTGCCGGCTCTGAATACATTGTTCATCGGAAAAGAGACGGCATATGGGACCTTTGACGAGATCTGTACACAGTGCGGCACTTGCATTATTGGGGAAACCGGCGGCATTTGTCCGGTAACCAACTGCCACAAAGGCCTAGTCAACGGCCCTTGTGGAGGAACAAATCATGGCAAATGTGAAATCGACATCAACAAGGATTGTGCCTGGACCCTGATCTACAACCGGCTGAAGGATATGGACCAGCTCGATTCCATGCGAAAATACCAGAAACCCCGCAATCATTTAGGTGAGCCCAAACCGGGGAAATTTAAGTTGCCGGAAGAGGAAAATGTTTAGAACTGCTTGTAAAAGCCTTATTTTTTCAAAAGAGAGGGTTTAAAAATGCCCAGTCCATTTAAAGATGTATTGGCATCAGGCAAATTCATCGTCACCAGCGAAGTTGCCCCGCCCAAGGGAACTAACCTTAAAAAATTTAAGCATCATATCGAACTATTAAAAGACAAGGTCGACGCCATGAACGTGACCGATCATCAAAGCTCGGTTATGCGGTTTCCCTCGCTGGGCGGCTGCCTTCTTGTGAAGGAGTTGGGTGGAGAGGTCATCCTGCAGATGACCTGTCGGGATCGCAATCGCCTGGCACTTCAGGGAGATCTTCTATTTGCTTCCTCCCGTAGAATTATGGAAAAAGGTAAGGATCTTGGTGGCAACGAACTGGACGGCGGTGTGTCCTTTTGCGCCGGCGCCATCGTCACACCTGAGGCTGATCCTCTCGAGCCTCAGCTGATTAAATTTGAAAAAAAAATTGATGCCGGTGCCGAGTTCATTCAAACCCAAGCGGTGTTCAATCTAGATAAATTTAAAGCGTTTATGGATTATGCCCGACAATTTAATGTAAAAATATTAGCCGGTATCATTTTGCTGACTTCAGCTCCCATGGCCCGATTTATGAATAAGAACATCGCCGGCGTTAGCGTTCCCCAGGATTTGATTGACGAAATGGCTTCTGTCCCCAAAGGACAGACGTTGAATAAAGGCATTGAGATCGCCGGCCGCATGATCAAGCGCCTTCACGACGAGAAAATATGTGATGGTGTGCATATTATGGCCATCGGTAAAGAGGATATAGTGCCGGATATTATGAATGCAGCGGGATTGAACTGATTGCAACTCAATTACCGGCAACGTCAAATAGGAAATCTTCCCAGGAATCTGGAATTCTCAAAAAGTATGCTACGCTAGATAATAACGAGAAAGGTATAGACGTGAGTGAAGCGTATTCTGATTAGATTTGATCATAATTGAATGACAGAAAGAGAAATGGCTGTGGAAAAGAAAATGATAGGTAGGCTGCCTGGTAGAAATTAATAAACAAGTATCCAAAATTGAAGATTACTGAAAAGCTGTGATTACATCATCTCCGGGGATACCCCTCAGGTTGTGACTATGTAACAAAGCCTAATTGTTAACGTGATATCAATTAGTTGACATAATCCAAGAAATATTCACCTCACCAAAGCTATCAGATTTTTAAGATTTATAGTCGTAGAAGGGCAATTCCCATTATGGGGTTTTGCCTTTTTATAAGAAAATCTATATCTGTACCGTTAATGGGATGGATTCCCTTTGCAGATATGCTCCGAAAACACAGTTATTTGGGCAAAGCGATATCTGCAGGATATCTCCATCAAAATTTAATAATAGGTTGAATTATTCCAGGCTGTTGGAATAATTCTTGACATCTAATACCACATTGTAGTAATGGAATTTCTGTTTTAAGTAACCAGGCTACGGTTGTTTTCTCTTATTTTTACCGCTAACGCCTTTCCGATTCACCTGGGGCCAAGACCACAACCGGTAATTTTACTCGTTAATAAACCAGTCAACAAATTAACTGTTCTTGAAGAAAGGAGGGTACAGTTATGGCAAAGACTTTCAATCAAATGGTGACCGCGGCCATGGCCGAAGTACCAGTAATTAATCCGGCAGAAGCTCATCAGCGGATGCAACAAGAGCCAAGGACTTTAGTGATTGATCCACGTGATGCGGCAGATATTCCTGCCACGGGTATCATTCCTGAGGCGATGAACATATCCTACGGCGCGTTGACCTATAAAGCGGATAATGAACTTCCCGCGGAATGGCGCGAACCGGAGCTCAAAGACCGCTCCCGCCCCATCATTACGACTTGCGAAAGTGGGGAACTGGGAGCCCTGGCTGGCAAACTCCTGAAGGATATGGGTTTTTCAAACGTCTCTATTCTTGAAGGCGGTACCCAGGCCTGGAAAGATGCGGGATTTCCAACCCAGTAAGAGGCTGGGAAGGTAAACCGACCACAATGGCCAACAACCGTTTGCATCCGACGCCACGAGCTCGCTTTTTATTGAGGGATTCTTTGGCACTTTGAGGTAACTGTATATTGGAGTTTCGGTGGCGCGGCTGATACGGGAGGCGTTATCGAGATCCCATATATCAATAAGTCACAATTGGTCTCTTAGGTCACCGAACATCTTTTCGGTTCGGTGGAAATGGATCTAATCTGATGCAGCAAGCTAAAACCAAATATACCCGCAGCGGTGATATACATATCGCTTACCAGGCTGTTGGGGAGGGACCGCTTGATCTTGTCTACGTTCCAGGCTGGGTCTCGCACGTTGAACTGGCTTGGGAGGAGCCCACCTTAGCACGCTTCCTGCGCCGGCTCGCCTCATTCTCACGCCTCATCGCTTTCGATAAACGTGGTACAGGCCTCTCTGATCGAGTAACAAATGACCAGTTGCCGACGCTGGAAGAACGAATGGATGACCTTCGTGCCGTGATGGACGCTGTTGGCTCAGAGCGCGCTGCCCTCTGTGGTATCTCCGAGGGTGGTAACCTCTGCGCCCTCTTCGCAGCAACATACCCCGAGAGAACGACGGCCCTCGTCATGTGCGGCGCTTTCGCTAAACGAATCTGGAGTCCAGATTACCCCTGGGCGC
>JAFDAT010000207.1 GCA_019313725.1 Deltaproteobacteria bacterium | reverse complement strand
ATCACATGACTGTGGGGAAATGAGAACTTTGGAAAGTGCGAAAGCCTTCGAACATGCTGAAAATGTTGAAAAAGGCGCGCCCCGCAGTTCAGTGTGAATCCAATTGTTATGTGATATTATTTTCCGTAAAGTTTAACCTTAACATAACTTTTCCAAAATCTGGTCCGCTGCATATTCAAAGATGTTATTATAGGTTTGCCTGACATAGTGATTGGAGATATATGTAATTTTAACCGCTTTTATTGGTTGCACTACTATCGCCCCCATTGTTGGCGGTGATAGGGTACCGCCCGTGGACCAACGCCGCCTCAAACATTGTGCAGACATTCTCAGGTGGCACATCTGGCTGAATGGCATGGACAGCAGCCAGCAAGTAGCCGCCGCCCGGGGCCAGTTCTTGTATGCGACGTTGAACCTCTTCCTGTACCTCCTCTCGCGTCCCATGTGGCAGCACTTGCTGAGTGTCGATGCCACCACAGAAGCATAATCGGTCGCCGAACTGGGCTTTGAGTTCTTCAGGTTCCATATCCTTGGCGCTGACCTGAACCGGGTGCAGAATATCGACGCCGATCTCGATGAGATCGTCCATGATTGAGTGCACACTACCGCAGCAGTGAAGCATGAGCCGGGCATCGGTCATGTTATGAATCATGGCATAGTACTCTGCCAAATACGGCTTGACAATCTCGCGGAACATTCCGGGCGAGATCATCGTGCCATCCTGTATCCCCAGGTCGTCCCCCACCCGGTAGATGTCAATGTACGGCCCCACCTCTTTCAGGAACAGGGCGGTAGTAGCCTTGGCCACGTCGGTTTGGTGGCGCAAAAGTGCGTGCGCCATCTCCGGATTGGCTGCCAAATCCATCATGAACTCGGACAAACCTCGCAGATACCAGGAAGCCTCAAAAAGCGAACTAGAGCCCTCGTGAATCCCCAGGATGGCATAGGGGCTCTCATGGTGTAAGCGACGAGCGTGCTCTGCCAGACCGCCCAGGTCCAGAATCATCTCCGGATCCGGCCAGGGATACCTTTCGATGTCCTCGGGAGTACGCGCGTCCTTTAGGGGTTGGGAGACCATATCGTAGTAGTATCCCCCTTGTGGGCGTTGCCAGGTTATACCCCAACAGTCTGTAAACGTGTCATTGGGACCATCCACTGATGCACAGCGTGAAGAGGCCGGTCCTATCAAAGTCCGAATATCCGATCCGAAACGAACCATTACCTCTTCGTCTATACGAGCGTATTGGAAAGCACGGTCAAAGAGCTGGGTCTCGCGCTCTATGCCCAGGTGCCGTTTCAGATTCTCGTAGGCTGGCACTAGCATGGATGTGGAGCCATCAGCGCCAAAGACAATCGGCACGCGGTCGGTCTCTTGGTGGTTGAGCGCCATCAACACTCTCTCTCGGCTATTCAACGTCACGTCTGTGCCTCCTCGTATATTATGTTTATCAGAGTAGGATTAATCGATTCACTAATGCAAAAACGGGCAAATCCCACAGAATTGGAGCTGTCCTTTTTCAACAATAAATCTTCAAAAAATAATTGTTACGGTGAGGTTAAAATTTCTTGGTATCCTTATTCCCGATAACGCAAATAGCAGGACGCTCTTGCTCATTTACTGTAAGTTTGAATACATCCGGACGTGAATAATGACCGGTCGGGTCCATATCATAGCGCGCTTTTACAATATCATTTAGGTCAATCTCGGCGAAAACCAACCCCTCTTTGTTGTATAAAGGACCAGCAATCACCTCCCCCATAGGAGACATAATAACGCTACCTCCTCGAATAATCGGTTTATCTTTAGGCCATGCGCCATCTTTGACATAACCATCTAAAGGCGGTGGCTGGAATTGGCAAGCACTGACTAGGAAGTTCCTACCTTCATATGCGATATAACTCATACTAGTCTGCCATATGGCACGATCATCCACAGTAGGAGCGCACCAAATTTCAATGCCTTTTGCGTACATAGCTGTTCGTAAAAGGGGCATATAATTTTCCCAGCATATTGCAGCGCCGACTCGCCCCGCAGAGGTCTCTATTACGGGGATTGTAGAACCATCTCCCTGCCCCCAAATTAACCGCTCACTCGCTGTAGGCATCAACTTTCTGTGTTTTGCAACTACCTCACCATTCTCTGATATAAACAGGGCTGTGCAGAATAGGGTTGTGCTACTTCGCTCAATAATGCCGATAACAACTGTGGTATCACAACGTTTTGCCAATTCAGTGATAGCAGTAACTTCGAGCCCATCAATTTCTACAGATTCTTGCCAATAGCGTAAAAATTCTTCTCGCCCTTCGGGGCTTCTGTATCCAACACGGGTACCAAAATCAGAACCTTTAGGATATCCCCCTAAAAGAGCTTCTGGCATCACCAAAAGATCGCAATTAGATTGCTGAATCTCTCGTTCATAAGATAGTATTTGAGACAAGGTTGCAGCTGTCCCATTAGGGTTGGAACCTATTTGTAGAGCCGCGATAACTTTCTTTTTCATTGCAATACTCACTAGTTTATTGGGGCATATCAACCGCGCAACCCTCGCTATGGTTTCGTGGAAAAACATAAAGTGCTTGTCCCTATAAGTATATAAGGTCAATTGATCCAGCATCAGTTCGCCCGGCGATAAATATGGTCACAATCAAGCTAAATCGGTGGACAGTTTGCATCGGAATGAGTGATCACAATGCGCCGGGATACGCAGCCTATCCATAAAATTAGGGGAAAGGCAGGAACTTGCTTTTTTCGAAACCGAGTATGTCAAAACGTAGTTATTTTTTGGGATATGTCTGAAAACCTGCTATCTGAAAATGATGATCAAAGTAAATTCAATTTTTGATCGGCCCTGGCACATCCGGATCAAAAGCGCAGGGACAGACAGGTCAAGCCCCCATCCATCTTCTGCACTTCGCTCACATCCAGCACGCGGATGGGGTATCCCAGGTTCTCGAGTTTGGCCTGGGTATCCGGGAACCCTTCGGGCACGATCAGGTGGTCATTGACCAGCAGGCTGTTGCCTGCATACACTTCCTGAGAATCCAGCACGATTTTTTCGTATGGCGCGAACACGTCGAGAGTGCTGAACGCCCTGGTCAACAACAGCGTGTTGCGGCCAACGTAATTGACCCCCGATTTGAGGTGCAGGCCCTTGCCGACGTCCACCGGGCTCCAGGTGCTGCCGAAACGATCCAGGATGCGGCCGAGCTGTTCTGCCCCCTGCGGATTGGTCCTTTCGGAAATGCCGATAAAAAAATGGGACCCCACCATGAGCACGTCACCGCCGTCCAGTGTCCCGGGCGGTTCGATGCGTGCTATGGGGCGATGTGCTGCCAGCACGGGTTCAATGGTTTTTTCTTCACCCTGTCGGGCCGCTGCTCCCGGGTTGGTGATCACGGCGATGTCGGGCGTCACCACCGCAGCATCTTCCACAAAGTGGGCATCCGGAAAATCGGGTTCGGGTTCCAGCACGGTAACCTCGAGATCCAACGCCTCCAGGGTACGCACGTAAGCTTCGTACTGCACCGTCATCAGCGTAAAGTCGGGTTTTCCCAGATCCGATGTTGTCAGGCCGTCGGCAAAATTGGGCCCTGGTTTTCTCGCAATCGCGTATTTGAAAATATCATCTTGAGCCATATTTCAATACCACGGTACCTGATTCCCACAATTTATTATAACGCCTTGATAAAATATATTAAATATGCGATAATCTTAACACAAACAGCGGCAACAATCAACCGATTCTTCACAGACCTTTGTGAAACTAAACAATCATGTGCATATGAAATCAAGGGCAACTCAAAATGGATGAAAATTATCAAAAGCTGGGTGATGAAAATCGATTATTTGATATTCGCTTTTGGCAATCCCAAGGAGACACAGTCATTTTTGAGGCCGTAACGGAAATGATAAATGATTATTTTTTAATTCGAGGTAAAAATGCTGACGAGTCCAGACTTCAAAGAACTGTTGAAAATTTTCGAAAAGCATAAAATACGCTATCTCATCGTTGGTGGGTACGCAGTGATGAAATACAGTGAACCTCGTTTTACAAAAGATCTCGATGTTGAAAAGCTCAGGCAGGCGGAACAGTTAAATTCACTTGAAAAGAAATAAGACGCTTTATTTCACCGCTGTTCTCGAATCAATATCACCCGCAAAACAGGGAGCGCTTGGCCCATGAATTCACTTCTACCTTATCTTGCCCTGGCTATAGCCGCCGGCTTTGTTTTGCCCACCCAGGCGGGCATCAACTCCCGGCTGAACCTCTGGACCCAATCGCCCATCCTGGCCGCTGCTATTTCATTCGCCGTGGGCACGGCAGCCCTTATCGTCTACGCCGTGATCCTGCGGGTGCCATTGCCGCCGGTATCCGCTTTAAAACAATATCCCTGGTGGATATGGACGGGCGGGTTTCTGGGCGCATTCCTGGTTGCAGCGACAGTTGTTCTGGCGCCTCGACTTGGCGCTGTTTCCATGATCGCGCTCATCGTGTCCGGGCAGATGCTGGCCTCCGTGGTGCTGGACCATTACGGTTTGATCGGCTATGCGGTTCACCCGGTGAATGCCTGGCGGGTATGTGGCATATTGCTGCTGGTCGGGGGGGTGGTCCTGATCAGAACCCACTAAAAAAGAAATCTTCACACCTGAAGGGCTGGTGTGAAGATTTCTTTTTTAAAATATTCCTTTTATTGGTTGGTAGCTTTCTCTGATCTTCATGAAATATTCGGTTTAGAAGCCTTCAAATGGTTCCCTTTTCACAAACCGCCCACGTCCGATCTCGCCAACAAATTCCACGTGATCGTCCTTCCACTCGGCCACTCTCTTCCCGCGCGAATAGACCGCATAGGGCATGCCCGTCATCTGCATGCCCTCATAGGGCGTGTAGTCGACGTTCTGGTGCAGTTTTTCCTGGGTGATGGTAAATTTCTGGTCCGGATCGAACACCACCAGGTCTGCGTCCTTGCCCACCACGATTTCCCCTTTGTCCTTGAGCCCGAACATGCGCGCGGTTCCGGTGGAGAGAACCTCCACCATACGCTCAAGACTGATGCGGCCTTTTACCACGCCCTCTGAATGCATGAGCATCAGCAGGGTCTCGATTCCAGGCGCGCCATTGGGGATCTTTTTGTAGTCGTCCTTGCCGAACATGTCCTTTTTCCCGTTGAAATCAAACGGACAGTGGTCCGTCGCCACCACCTGCACATCCCCGCTGTTCAGTCCACCCCACAGGGCTGCATTGCTCTCCTTGGTTCTCAACGGGGGCGACATCACATACTTGGCACCGCCGAAGTCCGGCTCCTTGTAGCGATCTTCGTCCAGAAGAAGGTACTGCGGACAGGTTTCGGCAAATACATCAATGCCTTTGTCGCGGGCTTCCTGCACCTTGAGCAACCCCTCTTTGGATGACAGGTGGACAATATAGATTCGCGAACCGGTCAGCTCCACCATTTTCGCTGCTCTTGAAACAGCCTCTTCCTCGGCAATGTTGGGCCGGCTGACGGCGTGATAGTAGGGGGAGAGCTTGCCCTCTTTTTCCAGCAGCTCGTTCATGTGCTGTATGATGTAAACATTCTCCGCGTGAACCTGCACCAGCCCGCCGTATTTCTTGGTTTCCTCCAGCAGCTTGATCATGGTGGCGTCGTCTACCCTGAAATCGTAAACCATAAAAATCTTGAAACTGGGGGTCCCGTAATCCAAGACCGCCTGTTTGACCTCCGCGATCACCTCGGGCCTCGGATCCATGACAGCCGGGTGCAGCGAGTAGTCCACGGCCACTTTCCCCTTTGCCCACGACTGCTTCCTTTCAATGGCCTCCAGCAGGGATTCACCCTTCTGCTGCAGGTCAAAATCGATCACAGTGGTCACACCGCCGCAGGCTTCCGAGATGGTTCCGGTTTTATAGTCATCCTGAGCGCTGGTACCCATAAAGGGCATGGAGATGTGGGTGTGAGGGTCGATGGCGCCCGGCAGCACATACTTTCCCGATGCATCCACCACTTCATCCGCCGGGTTGTCGAGATCTTTACCGATGGATTTGATTTTGTCGCCTTCGGCATATACATCGGCGACATAACGCCCGGTCGAGGTTACAATCGTACCTCCCTTAACAAGAACACTCATTGGATCCCTCCTTGGTAAACGGTTCTAGCGTTATCTCTCTTTCCAGGCTCTTGTCCATCACCTGGGTCTCCTCACGGTTCCATGCTGTGGGCATTTCCTTGAAACTTATCAGCTCGGGAACAGGGCACACGAAACTGCAAAGCATGCAGCTCAGGCATTTGTCTTCGATCAAGGACGGTCTGCGCTTTTCCGCATCCCACTCCAGGGCCTGCCCGGCAGCATCGGTACAGACAATATAGCACTGGCC
>JAFDAT010000206.1 GCA_019313725.1 Deltaproteobacteria bacterium | reverse complement strand
TGACACCGCCAAAATACCCGAGCCCTGTGGAAAGGATGGTGAGCATGGGATTCATGACCGAGAAGGCTGCATAGGGGCTCCAGTTGGGGATACCGTACAGGACGATATCAGCCTTTTCCGTTAATATTTCCCTGCGGGGCTTGAGTTGGGACTTCATCACTTTCAGGGCGGCCTGACGACATTCATTGACGCCTCCGGACCACACTTTGTGAACCTGCAAGGGGTTGGAAAGCACGGTTTCGACTTTGAAGATGCGCTCCCGGCCAAGTTTTTCCTCGATCAGTCCGCCCATTTCATCCAGGATGGTATGCATCCTGTTTTTGTTCATGGACATGGACATGCTGTCCGGCGTGTGGTGCCAGCGGATGCAGCGGTAGGAGGCCAGGCCTACACAGATGGATTTCCAACCCCCGTTGAACCCCCGCCACACCACCGTGTTGATGTAAACGGTGAGGTCGGAATCCTCGACGAGCTTGTTGACTTCCACGTCATACCCGTTGGCAGTGACACCGAGGTGGGCAAGGTTGTCTTCGTCTTCGGCATCGTGGCAGATCAGACGGTAGCCGAACATCTTGACCAGGTCCTCACCGATGATTTTGGCCAGTTCCATGCGGGAGAATTTCCGGTGGATCCCGCCGGCGCTCACCAGGGTGATGTCGGCGGGCCTGACGCCGCCTTTTTCGAGTTCACCGATGACCTGTTTGATGGCAGGCTCCCATATCGGCACAAAGCAGGGGACGGTGGGATCGTCGAAAGCGATGGTCACTCTGTAGCCAGGCTTGACCAGTTCATGCAAAGGGGGGCGACCCAATGGGTTCTGCAAGGCTTTTTTAATCTCACCTTCGATGTCATCAACCGGCTCCAGATTTGTGGAAAGGCCCGGCGGGGCGCTGATCACGTTGTCCGGGAGCGTTACCGGGATCATTTTATCGCCAAAGATAATCTGTTCTTCCATTTCAGCTCCTTCCTTTAAATAACCTCAGTGGACTTCAGGGAATCATATTTAGAGGAACCTGTCAATTAGGGCGCAAAGCATTTTCCAGTCTTGAACATCTGATATACATCTGTCATCATTACCTTTTTCACAAGCGCAACCCGGATAAATCTGCCAGAGGCGGGCAAGCCGGAAATTCCAATATCGAAATTAGAAGTTAGAATTATTTTTTGTATCCAATAAAAGGAGTTAGATCATGGACCCGGTGACATCAAATCTAAAAATATCCGGAAACGACATCGAACAGCCACCGCGGATAAAAATGCTGATAAACGGCAAGCTTGTGGAGTCCGGTTCCACCCACTGGGAGGACATACCCAACCCGGCGACACAGGAGATTCTGGCCCGAGGAAACATCAGCCGATGGGATCGTCGATACGTCTATAACGCTCAAATAGGATCTAAGATTGGGTAAGATGATTGGGTTAAAGGTGAAACAGCAAAAAAATGAAAAAGGTAAAGACATATCCGAATTAGCGAAAAATCGTCCTAATTCTCCCACTGCAGGAAAATGTCCAGGTGCACCCGTTCACCGTTTTTCCACCGAATCATGGATGGTGTAAACTTGCTCTGGTTCTTGTAACCATCAAAATTTTTAAATCGGATACGTCCCTCAAGAGCCCTGTAATCGGTCTTTTGCAATGCATTTTTAATTTTTACCGGATCAAGAGACTGTGCAGTTTCAATGGCCCTGGCAAGCACATGCATGGCATCGTAGCCGAAAATGATGGCGTAATGCATGGGTTTGTTAAATGAATCTTTCACCCGTCCTGAAAATTCATGGGGGATTTTCCCCCATAAGGAAATCGCATAGGTTCCATCCACGGCATCTTTGCCGGCTCGCATGGGGAGTTCCATTTCGCCCATCTCTTCGGAACCGATGAATTTAGTTCGCGGCATCAGTCCCTTCAGTTTGGCCTGGGTTAAAATAGTCGCCCCCTCTGAGGCCGTACCCACATAAAAAAGAATATCCGGTTTGGCCCGCTTAATCCGCTCCAGCTGATCCCGGTAGTCGGTGCTTCCCCGCTCAAAGGTCTCTTTCACCACGGTTTTTACGTCACGCCATTCCAATTCGTTTGTCACGGATTCCATGAAAAGCTTTCCATACCCGTCGTTGATAACCAGAAAGCCGGCAGTCCTTGCATCGAACGTCTTGAAAATTTTCGGCATCACCGAAGCAATCATCATCGTCACGGTGGGTCTCATCCGGAAATAGAATTCATGCCCGGGCTTGGTGACACTGTCCACAGCACACTCAATGGTAATGCCCGGGACCTGATACTGGTCACACAGTGGCGCAATGGCACTGCAGAC
Organism: Deltaproteobacteria bacterium; assembly: GCA_019313725.1. GTDB lineage: Bacteria > Desulfobacterota > Desulfobacteria > Desulfobacterales > B30-G6 > JAJDNW01. The sequence goes on along the minus strand of JAFDAT010000206.1, from coordinate 4,067 downwards.
GGTACTGCAGTGATCTCCGAGGATGGCCACTACCTTATCTTCCGAAATCATTTTTTCGACGTTCGAAAGCCCCTCATCCGGCGTACACAAACTGTCATATTTAAATATCCGGATCTTGTGACGCTTACCACCGATTGAAATTCCCTCTTTGTTGATATCTTTAAGGGCCAGGAGAATACCGCGCCAACCATTGTTGCCGTATTCGGCCGCCGCACCGGTAAAGGGAGCGGTGTAGCCAACCCGGATCTCACCGGTTTCAATGGCACGCGCCGGGGTTATTATCAACGCCGCAATAATCAATGCCAACGTAAAAAGGGCAACTCCTGCTTTGGTAAGATGCTTCATTTTTACCCCCCTAACCCGGACAAGCCGGAACTGACGATTGAAGATGGGGAAAATATTTCAATTCTTTTGACACGTTAACGCTTAACAAGCAGTACCGTTGAAACCGCCCTGCGGATCACTTTTTCGGAAACAGATCCGATACGAGCACTCCTGAAATTATTTCTGCCGTGGGATCCCAATACAATGGCTGACACCGCTTCTTCTTTTTCAACTTTCAGGATCTCCTTGACCGGATAGCCTTTTTCAATTCTGATTTTAACTTCAAAACCAGCGGCTTCCAGTTCGACCGCGATGGGCGCCAGCTTATTCTGGCGGTCTTTGGTAAGATTCAGCTCCGCTTCATCCCTGTCCTCATGGTATCGGGCATCCTGAAAATATGCAGCCTTGTGGACGGTTTCGAGGGTGTCCAGGACTCGCTGGTGGATGACGTTAAGAAGAACAATTTTTTCGGCCCCGGCATTTTTCAGCTGTTTAAGATAGTCCAGGCTTTTGCCGGCAGTATCTGAAAAATCGGTTGGGTATAGTATGATTTTAAACACCGGAACCTCCTTTTCTTAAAAACATTCTTCGGTTACCAGCCGATCATTGTCGGCTCATCCCCGGTGGAAAAAATAATTTATGCATAACCAACGTCTTGGAATCACTTTCCGAAAAACAGATCCGGCAGAAATGTCACCAGAGACGGAATCAGGCACATCAATGTCACCACGACAATCAGGATCAGCACAAACCAAATGATCTCTTTGCTGTAGGTCAGCGCATCCACGTCAGCCAGGTGGCAGGTAATATAAAATCCCATACCTACCGGCGGCGTAATCATGGCCAGCTGAAGGGTCAGGACCATCACCACCCCGAAGTGGACCGGGTTTATGCCTAGCTTGAGAACTACCGGAAGCAGCAAAGGCCCCATAATTACCAGCAGCGACAGATCCTCCATGACCATGCCCAGAAGGATAAGAACCCCCACGATGATAAACATGGTCGCCGTCGGGTTTGTTGTGATGGAGGTTACTATGGACATAAGGTTCTGGGGGACTTGAGCTCGAGAGGCCAGGGTGCCCAGGGCTGAGGCGGCGGACATAACAAAGAGCAGCGCGCCGGTAGCCGTACCTACGTTGACAAAAATGCGGAACAGCCTTTTCAAACCAAAGGCCCGGTAAAAGATCATGGCCAAAATCATGGCGTAGATGCAAGCCACTGCGGCCGCCTCGGTAGGGGTAAAAACTCCGGAGAGAATACCGCCTACCAGAATAAGTGGTGTCAGAAGGGCTGGACCGGTGCCTGTCAACTGCTTCCATATCTCCTTCATGGTCGCCCGTTGCGCTTTGGGATAGCCTCTCTTTTTAGATAGAAAATAAACCAGTATCATGAGGCCGGCCCCCATCATGAAACCGGGGATGATGCCACCCACCAGCATCCGGCCGACAGAGGTGTTGGTCACCACGGCACCTATAACCATACAGATACTGGGCGGGATGATGGGACCGATAATAGCCGAAGATGCCGTCACCGCAGCACTGAAGGCCGGGTCATATCCTTCGTCCTTCATGGCTTTAATTTCTACTTTTCCCAAACCGGACGTGTCGGCCAGTCCGGAGCCGGACATACCGGCGAAGATGATGCTGGCCATAATATTGACATGCCCCAATCCTCCGGGGATGTGTCCCACCAGGGATTTGGCAAAGGAGAAAATCCGGTCGGTTATTTTAGCTTCGTTCATCAGTTCGGCCGCCAGCATGAAAAAAGGGACGGCTAAAAGGACGTATGAGTCTGAGGCGGATATTACCCGGGTGGAGAAAGCGAGCAATTCCCGGGATTGCCCCGAAAAGAGGAGGTAATAGATGGTGCTGGATAATATGCCAAAGGCGATGGGCATACCAAAAAAGAAGAAGATAAACATGACGACAAAAATATAAATCATGGGGTCACCTCCTCTTTCTTCTCAAAAATATGCTTCATCATCTCTGCGATCATATAGAGGGACATGATGGCACCGTTAACGGGAAGTGCCGCCCAGATGTAGTACATGCGAATACCCGTCATGGGGGCGGGTCGATATCCGGCCAGCAGTGTTACTTTAGCGCTATAATACGTCAGCACGATCATGCTGAGCGCAGCCGCTGCAGAAATGAACACCTTGATAAATTTACTTGTGGATTTATTGACAAAGCGGTGGATGGTAAACCCCATGGTGAGATGGGTGACCAGCCGAGTGACGATGCAGGCCCCCGTAAAGGTCATCCATATCAGGAGGAAACGACTCGCTTCCGAGGCCCAATGGGTCGGGTCGTTAAACAGATACCGCCGAAGCACCTCCTGGAATGTAATACATACCAATACCAGAAACAAGATACCCATCAGGTATTCCATGAGGATGTTAATGGCATCAAGTATTTTGTCTGAAACCTGAACGATATTCATCTGGGCCTCCCAATTTTTTCAACCAGCGACCACCCGCAGAACTTATGGGTATGCGGAAGGTCCCTCGAAGGGGCCATACACTGCTGGTGATCGCTGGTTGGTTTTACGCCATTCATGCCGGTCTTCTTCGGGATAGGTACTCAATCAATGGATTAGAAATCCTTTTTCATGATTTTTTCATAAACAGCAATGGCGTCCTTATCACCCGCAAGGATGGTATTAATGTTGCTCTGGACAGCCTTTTTAAATCCGGATGTGTCGGTCTTGACGGTTTGGATGTTTTTGCTTTTCAGCTCCGCCTTGACACCGTCCAGCCGACTATCCACTTCCATTTGGCCTTTGATGCTGGCGACCCGAACCGCTCTTCTGAATACATCCTTTTCATGGTCATTCAATTTTTTCCAGAAGGCCATGCTCGTGTTGTATGAAATCATATTATAGAGGTTGTTGGTCATGTTGACATACTTGACGGCCTCATGAAATTTTTCATCGTACATGTCGAGTATGGGGTTGTCGATGGAGGTGATAACCCCGGTCTGAAGGCTGGTATAGATTTCGCCCCAGTCCATGGAAGTCGGTTTTGCGCCGTAGGCCTTCCAGCACTGTACCAGTGGTGCCATCTGGGCCACTCGGTTGACCACGCCTTTGGCATCTGCAACCGTATGCATCGGTTTGTTGCTGAAGTGGTTATACACGCTGCCGGCTGCCATGTTGCCGATATTGGTGATGCCGTTCATCTTGATCATTTTTTCGTTCATTTGGGCAAAGGTGGCTGAGTTCATGAACAGTTCGTATTCATCCACCGAATCGAATTTATAATGAACCGCAAAGATTTTATATTCCGGAACCAGGTCGGCCAGGACGCTGATGAATTCGGTATAAATATCAACCGTTCCCAGGGTCATGCCCTGAATCATGGCCAGGGTTCCGCCCAACTGTCCGGCAGGATACAGTTCGATGGTCCAGTCGGGGAGCTCTTTTTCCACAGCTTCTTTAAATGCCTCTGCACCGAACTGAAAAATAGATGCCGGCGAGTTTACGTGACCCAGCTTGCAGATTTTTTTCTTGCCCGCAAACGAGGGCATGCTGAAACTGATAACCAAAACCAAACTCAAAATCAAAACCATTAATGTCTTTTTCATGTTTTCTTCTCCATTCTATTTTTTAGATTGATAAGTTAGTGCCTATTCACAAAAAATACCGTTTGTGGATGGGCACACGTTAAGAAACACAGTGTGGGGAGAACACCCCTTCAACCACCTCCCTTCAGTTTCTAAAAAATATTGTTAAAACCGGTTTAG
>JAFDAT010000205.1 GCA_019313725.1 Deltaproteobacteria bacterium | reverse complement strand
ATCTTTACTAAAAGGTGCAACCCGAAGCGAGATAGTCGTCCCATTGCCCCAGGGCCACCATGCGCAGAATATAAAGGCATCCGCTGATGGATCTGAGCTGAATAACAGTTGTGTGGGCCTTATTCCACCAAGGTGCTTATCAAGTTTTTGGACTATTTGAGGGGCTGTGTTTATATTGGCGCTGTCCCAGGAAATGGGCAAAAACTTTTCCAGAACAGCACGGATATCGTCTTCTTTTTCTGCATCGAATTCTGTTAAAATGGTCCCTACCCAATCATCCCACTTCCACGTCAATCTGCCACGAAATTCAGCAAATATATTTTTGCATATGGTTTCGTTATCGGTTTGATTTGAACTATTCACAGTATTTTCCTCCAACCAAATTTTAAGTATGCTGCTTTGAAGAGAGCAACCGAAAGGCGTGAAAAAATGATGCAACCTCGGAGGGGGCGGATGTGAACCGGATCACATAATGGCCTTTTGGGGATGATGCAATGATAACAGAAATATCTACACAAGCTAACCTAATTGTGTTAAAAAATCGAACAGGTGTTAAAAACGGGCAACTGCTGAAATGAATAACGAAATGAGAATGATATGTCAAACCATGATTATGTAAACCATTGGCGGCATCGGCATGGTTGCGGTCGGCAGTTATAATCGTGTCGTTGAATGCGGCCTACCCGGTTATGCATATCGGTACATGAAAAATTGCGAGGAAGGTGAAATTTATGCATGTAAAAGATAAAGTCATTGTGGTTACGGGCGGTGCGAACGGTATTGGCGAGGCTTTGTGTCGTCGATTTGTAAAGGAGGAAGCCCGCGCTGTCGTGGTGACGGACATCGATGCGCATCGGGTGAAAACGGTTGCCGATGAACTGGGCTCTCTGGGTATCAGGGCGGATGTAACCGTTGAATCGGACATTGTCGATGTGGTGAAGCAGACCGAATCTCAGTTTGGTCCCATTAATCTTTTCTGTTCCAATGCAGGCATTATTTCTGATGATGGCCCCGGTTGGACAGCGGCTTCAAGCCCCAATGAAGTCTGGCAGAAATCCTGGGAGGTCCATGTGATGGCCCATGTTTATGCTGCAAGAGCCGTGCTGCCCGGTATGATCGAACGGGGTGGGGGGTACCTGTTGAATGTCGCTTCTGCGGCCGGCCTTCTCAACCAGATCGGGAGCGCGCCATATTCCGTTACCAAGCACGCTGCCGTCGGATTTGCCGAGGCCCTGGCGATTACGCATGGAAATGACGGCATCAAGGTGTCGGTGGTTTGTCCGCAGGCTGTCAGGACACAGATGGTTGCCGGGGCCGAGGAAGGTTCGGCCAGCGTGGACGGCATTTTAGAGCCCGCGGATGTGGCTGAAAGCGTGATTCAGGGCCTTGCCGAAGAATCCTTTCTAATCCTTCCGCATCCGGAGGTAAAAACCTATTATGCGCGTAAATCTTCAGATTATGACCGCTGGATCAACGGCATGGTCCGCTTCCGGGAAGCTATTTTCCCATCATCGTTGAACAATTCGAAGGACAGCTAACCCCGTGGTTACATAAATAGCATACCAAAGTATGGATAATGATTTGATATTATGCCAACTATCTATCTGATCCGCCATGGCAGGGCCGCCGCAGGGTGGGGCGAGTCCGTTGACCCGGGGCTTGATGGCACGGGCAAAAAACAGGCTGCTGGAATACTGAAAACCCTGGGTGAAATGCAACCCATGCCCATTGTCAGCAGCCCCATGGCCCGGGCCAGAGAGACCGCAGAACCTTTAGCGAAAACCTGGAACTGCATTCCTGTAATCGATTCTCGGTTTACGGAAATTCCCACACCCGCCAATATCCCTTCCAGCAGGAAAGCGTGGATCAAAGCGGTGTTATCGAAGAATTGGGATGAATTGAGCGGCGAGTTACAGGCCTGGAGGGAAAACCTGATCTTAGCCGCCTGTTCCCTGCCCGTGGACACCGTCGTTTTTACGCATTTCATCGCTATCAATGCCCTTGTTGGAAAAGCCGTTCGTGACAATAACGTATTGGTTTTTTTGCCTGATAATACCTCCATCACCTCTCTGACCGTTAATGGGACATCCCTCATGCTCCTTGGCAAAGGAAGAGAGGCTGCCGTGACAGTGGGATAAACCCCATAGTTGTTACGTTGGCGTAAACTACAATTATATCATGAAAAAACAGGGATGCCCCGGTTCCGTAAAAAAGGGTTTGACATATACCGCATGTAAGTATTACTTACATGTATCGTATAGCTCTATGTAAAAACGCTCAAATCAGGAAGGCGGACCCAGGCCACAAGACGTGATTTGTACAGAGGGGAGTCATTCATGGGCAGTACCACCACCAAAAAGGGTGCCTCCGGTAGCACCGGCAAATCAAATCTGCCACCGGCCAGACTCAAGTTGGCAGCGGCCATGCGCCAACTTTTGCGCACCAAGGACTTCAATTCTATCACCACGGCTGAAATTTCCAGAACCGCAGGTGCTAACGAAGCCCTCATTTACCGGTATTTCAAAGATAAGAGAGGGTTGCTGCACCAGGTGCTGTACGATTATCTGCTTGAGTTTCACTCGGAGATACAAAATGAATTCAAAGCGGCTCCCGGGGCTTTGGACAAACTCAGATGCCTGGTGAGAGCCCACATCCGCATGTACGATAGCAACCGGGTATTTGCCAAGATTCTGCTTCTGGAAGTAAGAAACTATCCGGGCTATTTCGAAAGTGCAACCTACAGGCTGGTGAAAAATTACGGGAAAATGGTAACCGAAATCGTCAGGGAAGGTGTCGCTTCAGGGGAGATCCGGGGGGACATCCCTCCTTTCAGAATCCGTGATCTGATTCTCGGGGGCATCGAACACTTCTGTATTTCCGCTGTGATTTTCAGCCATGAAATTTCGGTTGCAGCCACCGCCGGTCAACTGTGCGATCTGCTGTTCAAGGGCATAGAAGCCGTTCCAAAAACCGGCAGGGGGGTTTAAAAAGACCCTTCCATCATCATGCGAAGAGGAGAAAATGGAATTTCAGTTAACCAAATCCCAGAAAGAGATTCAGAAGGCGGCACGGGAATTTGCCAAAGGGGAATTCGACAAAGATCTTGTCCTGGAAATGGAGAAACAGCAATCTTTTCCTGAAGATATCCGGATAAAGGCTGCTGATCTAGGCTTTATCGGGATGCATTGGCCCGAGGCCTATGAAGGCGGAGGACTGGGCATGTTCGAAAATGTCCTGGCTGCCGAGGCGTTCTGCAGCAAGGACTCTTCCCTCGGTATCGCTCTGATGCTTTCCGGGTCTGCTTCCGAATATTTGCTGCACTATGGTACGGATGATTTGAAAAGCGAGTTTCTTCCCAAGGTCGCCAATGGGGATATGGTCTCCGGGTCTGCATTTTTTGAGCCGGGTGAAGGATACGATTTGACCGGTACCAGTACGACAGCTGTCAGGGATGGCGGCCGATGGGTGATCGACGGCTGGAAAACAGGTGTCCTCAACGGTGGGGCGGCCGGCTTCTATTGTGTGCTCTGCAAAACCGACCCGAAGAGTGCGTCGCCAGACGGCTTTAGTATCATCCTGGTGGAGGCGGAACGCGACGGTATTACCGTAGAAAATAATCAGGACAAGCTGGGAATGCGCATGGTGGCCACGACGGATATCCGTTTCCAGGACGTACGTGTTCCAGAATCCCATCTTGTGGGCAAGCCGGGCAAGGGGGTAAAGCAGGCCCTGGCGTTGAACGATCAGAACCTCATTCTGGTTGCCGCCATGGCAACGGGCACGGCACGGGGTGCATACGCAAGAGCCCTGGATTATGTCAAGCAGCGGGAACAGTTCGGTAAGAAGATCGGACAATTTCAAATCACCCGGCACAAGCTGGCGGAGATGGCGCTTTCCATAGAGCAGGCTGCCCTGATGACCTACAGTGCGGCCTGGCAGCTCGACCGGCGCAAGAAAAATCAGGCCATGGCCGCCATGGCAAAACTGTCGGCCTGTCGTACCGCATTGGATGTCAGCAGTGAGGCCATTCAGCTTTTGGGTGGTTACGGCTACATGACCGAATATGAAGTCGAACGATGCTACCGTGATGCCAAGGCTTTGATGCTGTTCGAGGACAACCCCATAGGGTTGAAAGATGCTGTGGCAACGGGGGTTATGGGACGAATCAAATGAACATTTTGAACTACTCGGATGAACATAAGGCTTTTCGGCAACGGCTGCGGGTCTATATCGAAAGTCACATTCTGCCCAAGGTGGAACAGTGGGAAATGGAACATATCGTCCCCAAAGAGGCGTGGAAAAAAATGGGGCAAAACGGATTCTTATGTACAGCCGTTTCAAAGGTGTACGGAGGCATGGGCGGAGATTTTCGGTACTCGGCGATCTGCATCGAAGAGATGGCCAAAACCCACCAGAGCGGCTTTATGACTCTGCTGCACAGTGATATCGTGGTGCCCTATATTGAAAGCTACGGGTCTGAAGAACAGAAACAACGGCACCTGCCGGGCTGTGTCAGCGGAGACACCATTACTGCTGTGGCCATGAGTGAACCGGATGCAGGCAGCGACCTGGCGTCCATGACCACTACCGCTGTCCAGGATGGCGACAAGTTCGTTATCAACGGGTCAAAAATTTTTATCTCCAACGGCGTCAACTGCGACCTTGTGGTTATGGCCGCCAAAGACCCTTCCATTGAAAATCCGCACAAAGCCATCTCGCTATACCTGGTTGATGACGGAACGCCTGGATTCAAAAAAGGGAACACGCTCGAAAAACTGGGCATGCACAGCCAGGACACGACCGAGCTTTTTTTTACCAACTGCCGTATTCCCGTCACCAACCGGCTGGGTGAAAAGGGTGAGGGGTTTGTGATGCTCATGCAGAAGCTCCAGCAGGAAAGACTGGTCTGCTCGGTGTGGGGGCTGGCGCGTGCCGAGCATGTGCTCCAGTGGACCATTGATTACTGCCATGAGGCCCGGGTTAGCGGGACGCGGTTGTTCGATAGCCAGTCGGTCCAGTTTGCCCTGGCGGAGATGGCCACCCAAGTGAAAATGTCACGCGCTTTTGTCGAAAATCTGGTGGCGGAACACATGGAGAAGAAAAACGTGGTGGTGGAAACCTCCATGGCTAAATATCAGACATCGGACATGGTCAACCAGGTGACGGACCGGTGTTTGGATATCATCGGCAGGGAAGCAATAGATGAAGGCTGCCCGCTGGCACGGGAATGGCGGGATGTCCGGGTGATGTCCATATTTGCAGGGACCAACGAAATTATGAAAGGGATCATCGCCAAGAGTTTGAATCATTCAAGCGAAACGTTATAAGCACTTTTTTAGTAAAACATAACATAAGTAAAGGAGGAGGAACAATGCCGGGGATTTGTTCATATGGCGGCTACGTGCCGCGATTCCGTCTGAACCGGATGCTGGTTTATCAGGCCATGGGCTGGATGAATCCGGGGAATATCGCCAATGCCAAGGGAGAAAAGGCGGTGGCCAATTTTGACGAAGACAGCATCACCATGGCGGTGGCTGCCGGCCTCAATGCGCTCGACGGCATAGACCGTTCCCGGGTACAGGGCGTTTTCCTGGCGTCGACCACCATGCCTTACAAGGAACGGCTAAATGCCGGCATTGTGGCGACGGCCATAGGATTGGGTGACAACATTCGCACGGCGGATTTTTCCGGCGGCCTGAAAGCCGGAACCAGCGCGCTTTTATCTGCCATTGACAGCGTGGAGGCCGGGCGGATGGATAACGTGGTGGTCACCGCTGCCGAAAGCCGACTGGGCAAGCCGGCTTCGCCCCAGGAATTGATTTTCGGCGATGCCGCTGCGGCATTCGTTGTGGGCAATGACCCGGTGATCGCTGAGTTCAAGGGATCCTTTTCCCTGTCCTATGATTTTACGGACCACTACCGGGGCAAGGATGCCACTTTTGACCGCCAGTGGGAAGACCGCTGGATCCGGGACCTGGGCTTCGGCCAGTTCATTCCCCAGGCGGTCAAGGGCCTGCTGGAAAAACTGAATATGAAAATCGAGGATTTTTCAAAGGTAATCTACGATTGCCATTATGCTGCCGCCCGTAAAAAGCTGAACAAGGTTCTGGGTATTTCCGCAGAAGCCGACCAGAGCAATTTTCAGGTAGAGATCGGGCAGAGCGGAACCGCCCAGTCCATGGTGATGCTGGCCGGTGCCCTGGAGACCGCCAAACCCGGGGATAAACTGCTGGTGGTCAGCTTCGGCAGCGGGTGTGATGCCCTCTGTTTCGAGGCCACCGATGGGATCACCGATTATCAATGTGGCAATACTATATCCGCAGCCCTGGCGAACAAAACTGAATTGGATAACTACACTAAATACCTGGTGTGGCGGGAT
>JAFDAT010000204.1 GCA_019313725.1 Deltaproteobacteria bacterium | reverse complement strand
TGGTCATATCCGGTTTGTTATGGGGATGTCCACCTAACCGGATCTTAAAGTGGGCGCGGGAAGGCATTCTGAATATTATGGCTTGCGAAGAGACAACTGCTGAATTGAAACATGTCATACAATATAAGCGGTTTTCCAAAAGGCTGTCTCATATGGACATATCGCCAACTGAAGCCTTTTTCTATTTTATGAATCTCGTCACATTCGTACCCACACCTGAAATCATGCCGGATGTTATCAAAAAAGATCCGTTTGATAATACTTTTCTCGCATTGGCATCGGATAACAGGGCCCATCTAATTATTTCCGGTGACAGGCACCTCCTTGACGTAAGGGAGTATAAAACTATTCAAATCGTAAGGCCGAGTGAGGCCACAAGGGTTATTGAAACGTTATTAGGAAAACATGTTAGGTAATGCTCATGATAATATTGGGGTTTGAGGCGGATTTCCGAGATCTTTTTTGGCCGACAGTGAAGAAGACAGCCTGGTGTGGCGCGAAGGCTTTATCCGGGTAAAGAAAGATATCCTGTGCGCGAAAAAATTTCTGTATTGCCACTTGCAGGACTGCATGGATTTAACCTTGAAAATTCGAGATAAACTCCGGTCTGGGAACCTAGTCAGTGGGCGTTAAGAACCGTGATTACTTCCGCTTTACGCAGAATTGCTCCATCCTTCTTTCTGACATATCCTTTTTTAACCACCGATAGGATGGTTTCATTTTCCATTTTTGGTTCTACCCGGGTGTCTATGATTTTGCATAAAGCCATCCGGGCTTTGTTATCGGGAAATTCCATGAGGACAATATGGCCGGCCTTCATCAAACGGATGAATTTTTTATGGATGGAACGAATGTTTTTGCTCAGCATAAAAGCGGGTTTATCAAAGGTTTCTTTTTTTTCTTCAATTCTTTCTTCAATATTTTCAAATGCATCCAGTATATCCAGCAGGCTGAGGTAGAAAGCTCTTTCTTTTTCCTCGTGAAAATTTTCCTGTTCGGCCAACCGGTGAGTGAGCTCGGCAATCTTGACCTGAAAATTGATAAAATGTTCTTTTAGAATTTTTTTTCCGGGGCTCATATTTCCTCATCAAAAATCGTAAGGCGGGTTAACGTTGCTATATCCGTACGGTTCAGTCCCCCAGGCCTTTTTAAGGACAGCCGGTTCTTGAAAGGTGCGGCATCAAAACAATACAGAAATTCCTGAACGGCCCTGGAAACGGGATCCAAAAGCATTTTTTGTGCTTGCGCCAATTTCAGGCCGGAATATTTTTTTTCCCGCATGGCCCGGGCAGAAGCCTGAATAATTTCCTTCTTGGACGCATTGAAACCAATAGACAAAATTTTAAAGGGGTTCATTCATATTTCCTTTCACTGTCCAGATCTAGAAGCATACGCATTTTACCGACTACCGGATGCTTCCAATCCACTGTTTTGGCCGATGCATAAACCTCATTCAGAATCAGCAGTTTTTCATCCTGTGAGAAATCAGTTTTTTGCAGGTCCTCAAAAATGGATTCTACGTAGTCAAAATATTGGTCCTGGACTTCGGGGAATTCAGTTTGCCGCGCAATTCGACCTGCTTTACTCAGCTTGTGCCTGCGAAAAGCTTGATCCATTTCCTGAGTTTCAAGATAGATCATGGTACTTTTCAAAGCACCACGGGCCATTTCGTTTTCGGGATAGAGCTGTAGCGCCTTATTGGTCAATGCTTGCATGGCTTTTCGGCCCAATTGACCTTCATTGTATAAGGCCATAGCCCTTTGGGTCATCACCAGGGATAAGGTCTTACGGATAGCCTTCGAAGGTCGGTGTTTGTGAATATAAAAAAGGGCCTCCTCGTATGCTTTCAGGGTACTCCAATCTTCAACGGCGATGGCTTTTGCAATAAATTGTTCTTCATAGGCGGGCACCATTTCAAACAAGGCGGGCACAGTTTTAAAATAGCGCATAAACCGACTTTCGTCGTTTACGATGCAATCCATACTGAATTCAAAATATACCAGCTTGGCAGCATAGTCGAAAAATTCATCCGATCGGATTTCCGGCGGTAGCGCTTCCAGAATGTCAATGGCTTTTTCATATTCATGGCTTTTAATTAGGTAGAGACATGGTCCGGCAGCCGAATAATAAGCCCCGGTTTCAAGATACTGCCGGGTATCCATAAAGAAGGCTCTCTTTTCTCTGATCAGATCGATGATGTCATCGGATTGGCCTGATCGGAGGGCATACAAGGGTGTGCAGACCAGATGCGTGCGGTCTTTGCGCTCATCCGCGAGATGGCTCAGTTCCCGAATCAATTTGTTTTCGATTTTCAGATAAATCAAGGCCTGCTGCCCGTTTTCATTATCGGATTGTTTTTTGATCAGGTTTTCTAGCACCTCAAGCAATTTTTCGCGCACTTTTTCCCTTGTTGCCGTATCAATACCGAATTTCGTGGCGATTTGCCTGGAATAAACAGCGGTCAACCAGAACGGGATCAAGGTATTCAGGTGTTTACCGTCGTTTGTGGCCAGATTAAACCATATTTTGGCATAAAGGGTGAGCAGATGAGGCATCATGTTGGTGGGGGCGGGTTCCAACAAGTCGGCAATTTTATCGAAGCTTTCCGTTTCCCAGAGTTCATTAATACACTCATATTTACAGTATTCCAGCAGGTCTTTAAGCAACCGGATCTGGTTTTCATTTAAACCGGGGTCCGCCGAATTCAGAAGATAATGTGCATCGTGATAAATGACGACAGGATTCCCCTTTTTTTCAAACCGGTCATAAAGATCGGCGGCAAGGCATCGGCGGACGGTTCTTATTTGTTCCGCAAACATGACATCAGCCGTGTCAATCCCATCCCAGACGTCGAGACATGCCCTGATGTGTCCGGTTTTTGCAAGAGCCAAACCATAGTCGTACCGATCGCCGGAATCGGCCAGGGAAAGCACTTTGTATGTAGTTACCGCCTCGGTATACTTTTCCGCTCTTACGAGGCATTTCGCCTTTTTCAGAAGAAGGTTGCCGGTTTCTCCGGCTTGATCGGCGCGGGCATATAAGGCGGCCGCTTTTTCATAATTAGCCGCCGCCTCGGCTTCCCTTGCCGCAAAAAGGGCATTCCGGTTACCCAATTGTACCTTTAACTGGCCGATTTTTTTTATGATCCACTCTTCATCAGAATTTAGAACTGCCTGTTCAAAACATGAAAGCGCTTTGTTGAGATCGCTCCTTTTTTCCGCTTTACGTGCCTGCTTGATCAGTTCTTTTGCCTTAAGCCTGCCGGCTTCCCTGCGGCATATCTCGATTTTGTCGGCAATATCTTCCCGTTTCAATTTTTTTTGAGCTTTTTCAAATTCTTTTTTGGCCAGGGGGAAAGTACCCCGCTGAAACAATTTTTCTGCTCTGGCCAGGACGTCCTCAACGGTCTTTTTTCTTTTCTTCATTTTAAAGCTCCGGCCAGCTGGATCTTGATTTTTTTACCGTGATTTAAAACCGCATTTGAATCAAAGCCGGTTTCGGTCTGGAGGCAATTGTGCCGGGGGCAATATTTATATCTTACAGTTGCGAGTGTATCTCCCGGGCGAATTGTATAGTACCAATAAAGACGACCGTTTTCATTGCCGGTGATCTCGCTGTAAATCTGTTTGACTTGGCTGACATCCTTCAGAATTGCGATTCGGTCTTTTTTGCCGATTTTGTAAATAGCCAGGTTGGGGTTATGTGTCAGCAAGACCGGATAGTAAAAACCGGAACCGTAAAATTGTTTTGCAATTCCCCACAAGGTATCCGTTTCGAGGGCTTGATAAAATTCAAAACTATCTTTGGTCCTCCTGGTGGATTCTTTCTGCTGATCGGCTGTAATGGTGTCCGCCGGTTTTGGTTTCCGGTGGAGTTCATTATAGACGCTTTCAATTTTAACCGTCACTTCCGCGAGGATCTTGTCTTGTCGCCTGGAGATCTCATCCAAACGGACCCCGATAGTGCCGGCAGTATCGTTGAACTCGGATTGCTGGGACGATACTTGCGAGGCGAGCCCATTGATCCGATATACCTGATGGCTGAGCAGGGCAACCACAAGCACCCCCAAGAGCACAAAAACGACCCGGAAGGAGAAGCACCATTCGGCCGTTATCTGTGCCATGCCGGATTTTGTCGGCGGTGCTGTATGGGCCATTGTTTCACCTTCAGGCTCCAATAAGGTGTCGAGCACTCTGAAGCAGGATAAATCCGAATCGCATTGGGGGCATCGATCCGCATCACCCGGGATTTTTTTTACCCCGCAGATGGGGCAGTCAGTTTTAGTTGGCATTTATCGGGTAATATCCTTGTGGATAATGCCGGTGTTTGAGTCGTATTTATCAAGAATTTTATCTGCCAGGGGAAAAATTTCATTGATCAAGGCGGCCGTTCGTCCATTATCATTTTTCGGATCTATGCTTAAAATAGTTTCAAGTGTGTTGAAAAACTTAGCTGCTTTGACCGGTTCGTGCTCTTCACAGGCTTCGCCGGCTTTTTGAATGGTCATCAGGGCGTTAATGCCATGGAGGTTGTCCATGGCGGTATCCAGTTGCTTGTGGGCCTTCAGGTTTTCCTCGAATGTGCCGTGCTCATCCATTTCATTAAGCTTTTTAATTTTCCGGCGGATGCCGGCCTGATCCCCGGGGGAGATAATCGGTCCGAAACTATCAAGAGCGTCTTCCGCATAGTAGATCAACGGTTTGCAGGCAATATTTTTTTCGGCCATTTTTTCGGCTTTGTCGATTTTCATTTTTGCCAGATTATAGACCGGCTCAATCAGCTCCCCTGTCTTTTGATCGATGATCTTGTGAATATCCTTTACAATGGACAGGGCGCGACTGGTCAGATCGAAGGTCATATATTCACTGTATGCCTTCTGGTTGGCGGTACTAATTAATTTTTCCAGAGCCATAAACAGTTTTTCGTCCGCCTTGCCGCGGGAAAGGGTTTTGGAGATTTCAACGTCAGGGTGTTCCTTTAAGGCGGCTGCCACCGCCACCAGGTTGTTTTCATCGATTTCCAAGGTGAGTTCCACGCTGGGGGTGTTTTTGGTATTGATATGGCTTTTGTTGATTCCCAGCCACAGATCACCAATGGACTCCTCGCTTTCGTTGACGATGTTGGAGAATTTCATATGAATCAGTTTCTGGTCCGGGTGGACCAGTTTGAACACTTCGGTCTTTTCGCAGGGAAGTGGCGTGTTTTTTTCGATCAGGAGGTGCTTTGTATCATTTTCAAGGTGAATGTAATAGTCATGGGCGGCTGAATGAACAATATCAAAGACGCCTTCGGCAACAATGTTTGCTTCCAGATCAAAATCGCAGTCGGCACAGCGGTGATCGGACTGGGCAACGGATTTCCCGCATTTGGGGCATTCATACGTGTCGGAAAGTCTGTGGCTCAGGATAGCCGCCCCTTCGGTGATGGCCAGCATCGGGCGGTCGTGCAGGAGCACTTTTTCCTTACCGAACTCCTTTTGCAGCGCTTCAACTACAGCTGGAATTCGGGAACTGCCCCCAACAAGCAGGATATTATCGATCAGGTCGGGGGTAAAATGAATATCTTCAAGCATCTTGCAGGTCAGGTTGATGGTGGCGTCGACGACAGGCGCGATGATCCGGCTGACTTGCTCCCGTGATAGTTCCACGTTTACATCGAGACGGTCATCGTCTTCATCTTTTAGAATACCAAGAATTTCTATATAAGCCACCTGCTCGTCACTTAAACGTATTTTGGCCTGCTCTACGGCCGTCTTGAGTTCCCCCAGAAAACGGTTTTTCAGGATAAGATCCTGATGGTCAATTAATGCGGAGAGGTTTACAAGACCGTATTCCCGAGCCGTTTCACTGAGTACAAAATCGGCAATTCTGTGATCAATATCTTCGCCGCCCAGCCACATATTGCCGCCCTTGCCCATTTCGATGAACTGTCCGCCACTGATGGTCAGGACGGAAAGATCAAAAGTGCCTCCACCGAAATCGAATATCAGAACGGTTTTGGCATCATCGCCCTTTACGGTGTCGACGCCGAACGAAATGGCAGCGGCGGTCGGTTCGGGCAGAAGGCGCCTGACTTTCAGGCCGGCCAGTGCGGCGGCGGTTCGTGTGGCATGTTTTTGTTTGTCGTTAAAATAGGCCGGGACCGTGATCACCGCATATTCCACCTGATCATTGAGAGCATCTTCCGCATCCCTTTTGAGTTTTTCAAGAATTTTAGACGAAATCTGTTCCGGTGTATATTCTCGATCCCTCAGCATAATTGCCAGGCTGTTTTGGGTTCCTTTTGAATGACCGATAATTTTATACTGCCGATACCGGTCGGAAATCATTTTTTGAATTTCAGGATCCTGAACGCTTCTGCCCATCAGTCTTTTTACACCGGT
>JAFDAT010000557.1 GCA_019313725.1 Deltaproteobacteria bacterium | reverse complement strand
CCCTCTGGACCCGGGTATCTACTATTAAAAGTCGAAGGCATAGTCCTGCGACGCTTTAGACAACACCACCGGCTTGAGATAGAGATCGATGCTGTACCCCGATATCTCATTTTCCGTAAATTTGAATTCAATTTTTTGGTCGAGCCGGCTGTAAACGGTATCGTCGCCAAACAGCCACCGGGTTCCGTACCAGGTTTCACCCACGGCGTATTTCAGCGCATAGATGCCCAAGGGCATGCGTATCTTCAGCATGTCGCCGCCCCTGATGAAGATCGAAACGACCTCTTTTTTTTCAGGCAGCGCGATCAGCTTGATAAAAAAATGCCGGTCTTCACCGCGGGTCTTGATCTTGAGCGGCGCGGTTCCCTGGTAAAATTGTTTGTGCATGATGCCGCTGGCCGGAAGTTTTTTCGGGGCCGGCTGGTCCTGGTGGAATGTGTAGCCGTAGACCAGTTTGACCACCTGCGCTGCAGAACCGGAAACGACAACTTTCCGGCAGATTTCGGGCGCAGTGATGGTCTGGTTTTCAATCCAGTGGTTGAAATTCCGGCTATTGACCATGCCGGGCCAATCCGCATGAATGCGGGCGATGGAGGCCTGGCGGGCAGATTCCGCCAGGAGGTTTTCAACAAAGTGGCTGTCGCGGTTTACCCGGAAGTCGGCGGCAAACTGCTGGGCGGCCCGGGTGGTTTTTTGACCCATCTTGCCGTCGGCCGGGCCGCTGTCATAACCCATCAGTTTCAGTGCGCGCTGCAGCTCGGCGATGCGTTTTACGTCGTGTTGAACCGTTGTCCAAGAATAGACTGCTGATTCTTCGGCGGCCATCCCGCCCTGCTGCCCCTTTTCCGGAAGGAGACCCGCTATCATATCCGGCCACCGGGAATAAATTGCCAGTGCAGTGATGCCGACGGCTACCATGAGCACAAGCCAGGTGATAAAAGGGTGTTTTTTTGTTCCGGGCTTGACCGGTTGCTTTGCATGGGGCCGGGTGTGTGTATGTGTCCTTTTTTCAGAGGTATGCCGTCCCACGGTCGCGCCGTCATGGCCTACCTGACGATGGGCCATCAACGCGTCATAGGCCAGATTTATTTCTTTTAATTTTTCAGTCGCTTTTTCCTGTAGACGAGGATTTTTTTGGTGTCGGTCCGGGTGCCAGACGGCGATCAGATCCCGGTAAGCCTGCCGGATCTCAGCCGCATTGGCGTTTTCGTGGATTTCCAGGGTTGCGTAGCACCGCTTCAGATTCATAATAAGAATAAGAATATTATTGAATTATTATTTACATTTGTTTCATAATAGAGCATGAAAATTTGAAAAATAACAAGAAAAAAGCTATACATTAGAAATAATTGTATGCACTGGCGGATGCTTATTGTGAGGCAATTGGGAACCTTCAAATGAGATTGAATGATCGCTTGTTTCTTCTAATGAAAGGATAAAATCACCCATGACCCCTTCGGAGCAGCAGCAAATCAGGGCACTGAATGATGTGCTGGAAAGTGAAATAGACATTCGTCTGGTGGAGAACACTCACGGTACAAGTGCTGAAATGGCGGAATTCTGCCGGGAGCTGGCAAACCTTGCACCCCGCATCCGCCTGATTCGGGAAAAAGATGACCAGCGGCAGGTGCCGGTCATAGGGATCACCGATTCGATCACTTACAGCGGCGTGCCCGCAGGCACAACAGGGGTTGATCCTCGCCTGGCAGCCGTTACCGCTCCGGCCATCCTGACACTGTATGTTTCTTCCATGTGCCCCCACTACCCTGACATGTTCAGGCAGATCTACCCGCTTTGCCTGGCGAACGACAACTTGAAACTCACGATCGTCGACGGTCCCGCCTTTCCGGAGCTGGTCGCGGCCGACAGCATCAAGTCCGTACCCACCCTGATCCTGGACAGCCAATTCAGAAAGATCCGTCGCGGGCCATGTAGTTGCCCCTCTCATGGAGCGTTTTGATCAGTTGGACGATCAGGTCAAGGGCGATGTCCTGTATGTTATCGGGGAGTGCGGGGATGCGAATGCCGTTTCATTTTTAAGGTCCGTGTCGGCTGCAACCCAAAACAACGAGTTGCGGGAAGCAGCCGAGGATGCTTTGGAAGCTATGGACCTTAGAATGTAAGCGTGGCCCCGATGCTGAACCGGCTGTCGTTGTCACGGTCATCGTTGAAATCTTTTTGTACATACCCGGTGTAGAGATAAAAAGTATTGTCCAGGTATATGCTCATGCCCGCAAGCCACCCGGTGAGCCCGTCTTTGGGGGTCAACCCATTTTTTGAATCCTGCCGTTGACCATACTGACCGATGAAGAGGAGCTTGCCGTTGGTGTATTTCAGGCCCGTGTGCCAGGTGTCGGCCCCGTGGGTGTTGTTATCTTTGGCCGTGATATCCGCGTTGGCCGGATCGCTTACCGGGGAAAGATTGTCCGCCAGGGAAATCAGGCCCTCGTCAACTTCATACTGGCCGAACAGCGAGGCGCCGCCCCCCTTGATTTCACCGCCCATCTTGTAGGCCTTGTCCTTGCCGGGTTCGCCATTGTCATACCATTGGATAAACAGGGACAGGTATTGA
>JAFDAT010000203.1 GCA_019313725.1 Deltaproteobacteria bacterium | reverse complement strand
AAGTCCAACTGCGATCAGATGATCAAAAAGATGCACTTGAAGGAAGGCAGGCCTGAAACAGACCGATTCCGGGAGATGGCGGTGGCGGCGGAAAAACTGGCAAAACCTAAGGCCTTCTACAAAATCAGCAGAATACAGTCTCGAAACCAGAACAGCGTTATCATCGATAACCAGGAATTGGAAAGCCTCGTACTCCGGGTCAACACTGAAAAGCTCAACCGTGTATTTCCATTTGTCGTGACCTGTGGAACTGAACTGACCGAATGGGCTGATGGCTTTTCCGACATGCTGGACAAGCTGTTTGCCGACGAAATAAAGATGACGGCATTACGGATAGCCATGGCTCAACTCGAAAAGGATGTTGAAGTACGTTTTAATACAGGGGCATTAAGCCAAATGAATCCCGGGTCTTTGGAAGACTGGTCGATTTATGAGCAGAAGAAACTTTTTGCTTTGCTAGGTGAAGAGGTCTCAAAGGTTGGTGTTGAGCTTCTCAGTAGTATGGTGATGTACCCTGATAAATCCGAATCAGGTATTTTTTTCGAAAAAGAGAAAAAGTTTACCAATTGCCGGCTATGTCCGGTAGAAAAATGCCCCTCCCGAAAAGCCCTTTTCGACAGTGGATTGTACGAACGGGAATATGGGAATCAGATATAAATTTTACGCATTTAAACAAAAGGCAGAGGAGATATTCTTATCCTATGAAACGATCTATTATTAAAAGCACCGGCAGATATGTACCGGATAAACATGTCACGAACGAAGCGTCAAGCGAATTAATGCAAACCTCAAACGAATGGATTGTGCAACGCACAGGCATCGAAAGCAGATATTGGGTCCGTGAAGGTGATGATGTGGGGACATCGGATCTTGCGTATGAGGCTGCAATCATAGCGCTGGAAAGAGCGGGCTGGAATTCCGAGGATTTAGATTTAATTGTATTTGCAACCATGACACCCGACGTGAACCTGCCGGGTTCCGGGGTATTCTTGCAAAACCGACTGGGTGCGAAGAAGGTGCCTGCGCTCGATATCCGTCAGCAATGCACCGGATTTCTGCACGGGCTGGAAATCTGTGACGTATATATCAGGAGCGGAAAAGCACAGAAGATCCTTTTGGTAGGCGCTGAATTTCAAAGTAGATACTTAGAGATCACAACCGAAAACCGTGATACGGCGGTGATATTTGCAGATGGTGCTGGTGCTGTTTGTATTGAGGCGGTTGAAACCAATAATAACGTCGGAATCATAACATCGATTCTCCATGCTAACGGAAAATATTCAGGTGCATTGCGGGCAGGAATGCCTGCTCGAAAATCTGGAAAGGCAATCAGTCCAACCGTTATCAAAAATCAGGAACACTTTCCTTATATGGATGGGAAAACGGTATTCAAATTAGCAGTGACTCTCCTGCCAAAGGTAACAGGGGAGTTGTTGGAAAAAGCAAACATGAATATTGAAGATATAAATATGTTTATTCCCCATCAAGCAAATCTGAGAATAAACGAAGCTTTCAGGGAACGGATGAATATCCCCGAAAGAAAAATATATAACAATATTCAACGATATGGAAATACAACTGCGGCAACTATTCCTATTGCACTTGACGAACTCATGGAAAAAAATATGCTGAAACCAAAGGATACAGTCATGTTCATTGGTTTAGGAGCAGGACTGACCTGGGGGGGTGTAATTTATACTTTGCAATAACCGGGCATACGACTATGATTTGACAATTGTTTAAATATAGCTCTTGATTTGGTCTGAATTACGATCTATATTAAATATCAATATCAACCCAAATATGGAATTGATCATGAAACCCATTACGATTTCTAAAAATATCATATCACTATCAGATTTTAAAAGCAGAGCGTCCAAGATGCTCAATGAGGTCCAAAAATCACATCGCCCTATTGTAATTACCCAAAATGGCAAAGCTGCGGCTGTCCTGATTGCACCAGCCGATTTCGACCTTCTTACAGAGCGCGCACGTTTTGTTAATGCCGTAGAAACGGGCATGGTAGATATTAAAGAAGGACGAGTGTTGGCAGATGAAGAATTAGGCTCAGATCTATGAAGCTTTTTTGGACTGAAACTGCCAAAAAAGATTTGCTGGCCATTCGCCGATTCATTGCCGCTGACAACCCGAATGCTGCCAGACAATGGATCACTCGTTTGAGGGATCGAGCCCGCAATGTCCTCCCTGTACCAGAATCAGGTCGTATGGTGCCAGAATTTTCACGTGAAGACATACGTGAACTTATAGAAGGCAACTATCGTATTGTCTACCAGGTTTTCCCGGATCGCATAGTAGTTTTGACTGTATTTGAAGGGCATAGACTTTTTCCGGAAAGAACCATACCCGATGGTGGTGCCTAAGGCAGCCTAGTTTCTAACACTTGAATAAAAGGAGGTTCACCATGCCCAGCAAGGAATATGAGGATATATTAGAACTGTTGAATTCAATGCCGGATACATCTGGTCTAACTTTTGAGGAGCGCCGGTCCAATTTTGAGGAACAGGCTTCTCAATTGCCGGTCGCTGAAAATGTATCGTGTGAACCGTTATCCGTTGCTGGTATCCCTGCCGAATGGATTGTCCCTGCAGAAACCCCGGAGCGGAGTGTTTTACTTTATCTACACGGCGGGGGATATTGCATCGGGTCCATCAATACACACCGTGGCATGGTATCACATATTGCCATGGCTGCAGAAACAAAGGCACTTTTAATTGATTACCGGCTTGCTCCCGAAAGCCCTTTTCCGGCTGCAGTAGAGGATTCGACATCAGCCTATAAATGGCTTCTCTCCCAGGGTGTCGGTTCGAGGGATATTATTATTGCCGGAGACTCGGCTGGAGGTGGGCTAACCGTTTCGACGCTTGTTTCTCTGAAGGAAAAAGGAATACCGTTACCGGCAGCAGTGGTGTTGATTTCTCCTTGGGTGGATTTAGCGATAACAGGTAATTCCGTTAATTCCAAGGCAGATATTGACCCGATGGTTACGAAAGAAGGCTTAATTGAAATGGCTGAAGCCTATACGGATGATACTGACCACCGTGCCCCGCTTGCCTCACCCTTGTATGCGGAGTTAAAGGGTTTACCGCCAATGTTAATTCATGTTGGTACGTCAGAGATACTATACGATGATGCAACCCGACTGGTTGACCACGCCAGGAAATCCGGTGTTGAAGTCACAATAAATACAGCTGAGGGTATGTGCCATGTTTGGCATTATTTTACGATAATGTTGCCTGAAGCACTTGAGGCTATCAAAGAAATCGCAGTGTTTATGCGGGAACATCTGAGAAAATAGAATTGAATTATAGAAAACTGTCTTTACAAACGATAATGAGAAAGTTTTTTATATCCCTACCATGAGTGGGGCGGGAGGAAACTACGTATTTTGTATGCCAAACGGTATTGTTGGTATAGCCCTTGGATACAATTCATATAATTTTGGGTGGTCGAATGAACAGAAGTTAACAATTATTGAAGCTGCAAATAAATTAGTTCCGTTTGAATAAGAGATGTTATATATCGATTTAAAAACTGCTCCGCGACTATGTTGCGGAGTAGTTTCAATTGAATTTGCTGATATATCCCGTATCAGCTGTAAAATTGTGGACTACGGCTATGGAGTGGCAATATTCCCGGCCGTAATTTTCCATGAATTTCGTTTATATTCCTCATTTTTGATATAATTTAAGAATGTTGTGACCACTGGCAAGTATTCTTCAGTTTAAATATCAAGAAATAAGGTCATTCTTGACCAATTCCACCGATTCATATATATGCTTTAGATCACGCTATAATTACGCTTGCTCTGCAGCTGAATTTCTAATCTTCTTTTGGGCTGACGCCATTTTCGACTTGTCTGTACCTTTCCAAGGATAAAACCATCATTAACAATACAACGATTCATTAGAACGTTGAGTCACATATTCACCGAGTAAATAATTATACCTTGAGTAATTTCTTTGTAAAACCAAGCGAACATAAGGAGGAATCCCGATGAATGCAATGACAGAAATGTTAGGTTGCCAGCACCCTATTATTCTTGGTGCCATGGGTGTTATCTGTAACCCTGAATTGGTGGCAGCTGTTTCCGAGGCCGGTGGGTACGGTTTACTTGCCACAGCTTTTGTCCAGGATGTCGATGTGTTGCGCGGGCAGATCCAGGAGACAAAAAAGCTGACTGGTAATCCTTTTGGTGCAAACATTTTTGCAATGAATTCCTTGGTACCTGAGTTAATCGACATATTAGCCGAGGAGGGGGTTAATGCTGTTACCGTTTCCGGCGGTTCACCCAAGGAAATCATCCCTATGCTCCATGAAAAAAAAATGAAAGCTATTGTTGTTGTTCCTACTGCTGACGTAGCAAGAAAAGCCGAAGCATTGGGGGCAGATGCAATTGTAGCCGAAGGATCAGAGTCTGGTGGCATGCAGGGATTCAAAGGGGCTTCTACTTTAGTCCTGGTACCGGCTGTTGCCGACCTGGTAAAGATACCTGTAATTGCAGCCGGAGGAATTGGTGATTCGCGTGGATACAAGGCCGCATTCGCTCTTGGAGCTCAAGGAGTCCAGATTGGCACGCGGTTCATTGCCACTAAAGAATGTATTGCGCACAATAATTATAAGGACACTATCGTTGAATCACAGGAAACGGGTACTGGGCTTGTAGATCTTGGACGATTTCGAATCAGGGCGCTTCAAACAAAACTCGTTGAAGGCCTTATTCAGGGAACAGAGGATACAGATAAAGCCTTTTCAGGTCAGGCGGTTGAAGAGTCCTGGCTTAAAGGGGACATTGCGGCTGGTGTGTTACCTGCAGGAGAAGTTTCAGGCTTGATTTCAAGCGTACCTACTGTAAGGGAATTGATAGATGAATTGGTAAATGGGTAGGACTTTGGCTATCGAGTTTGAGTATTCCTGTGCTTTCCATCCCAAGAATACCTGCCCCTTTCCTGGCTTCTGGCACTTGAATTTATTTGTGATAATATTGAAAGAATTATTAGTTTCTGATACACGGAAGGCAAGATTATTGGCAAGTGCGGTAGAGCTAAAGGTGGGTTTCCCTACACCCCAAACGGCGGGATTTTACGACCGTAAGCAACTAAAGCCCAAAGGAGATTTACGTGAAGAGTGCTATCGAACCTATTACCACACCTCCCGCACGTAATGAGCTAAAGCTTCGCCTCGATACCATCCGGGCCATGATGATAGCCAAGGAACTTGACTATTATGTCGTCGTGCATACGGACAACGTCTATTACATGACCAATTTTGCCTACATCCCCTTTGAACGGCCTTTTTTCCTGATCATCCCGGCGGAGAAAAAACCCTGTCTTGTGGTGCCCCTTTTGGAGGTCAGCCACGCCGAGCAACGCATGCTCATCGAGGTGGACTACCATACCTACTACGAGTACCCGGCACCACCCGGAAAAACCTTTACCGATACCTTGAAAAAGGTAATTGGCGGCGATAAAAAAGTGGGCATCGAGTCGTCTTTATCCATCGCCCTGCATAAGGAAATACCAGGCAACACGATAGTTTGTGACCTTATCGAAGAGGCCCGTCTGATTAAGACCGACTACGAGATTGGTCGCATCGCCTATGCTTCCAAGGTGACAGATATCGGCATGAAAAAAGCGCTATCACTGGCCCAACCGGGACCCCATATCGCCACTATCTACAGCGAAGCCACTAAGGAAATGATGGTTACGATGCTTTTTGAGATCCCAGACGTCAACATGCTCATGAGTAAGTTCGTAGCCGCCGTGTGGCCAAAAGCCCTTTCCGCCCAGCCTCATTCGGTACCGGGCCTTTTTGACGAGATTGAAGAAGGCGGGCCCAACGTGGCCATCATCACCGCCCAGACCAATGGCTACAGCGCCGAACTGGAACGAACTTTCTTTATGGGCACTGTACCCGATGAAGCTAAGAAAATCTTCGATGTTACCATGGAAGCCCGAGCCAAGGCCTTCGAGCTAATCAAACCAGGCGTCAGGTCCAGCGAGGTGGACCGGAAGGTAATAGCGATCATCGAACACGCAGGGTTTGGTAAAAACATCCTTCACCGCACCGGCCACGGATTTGGAATCACCGGGCATGAACCGCCCTGGGTGGCCTTGGGCAGTGAGCACGTCCTAACCCAAGTTTGTACATTCAATTAATAAAGAGCAGTAATTTCAACATATTGACCTAATAAGACCCTGCTGTATGGCACTACATATTTTTCTTTTATACAGGTACTACCTTTTTCATTACCCTGCCTGGATAATGGTTCAAGCCCAATGCATCGTAAATAACCTGCTGCCTTGGTTCGGGACGCGTGCTTTTTCTAATATGGACGGTCTCGCCATTTTGGCAGTTCATTGATACTGTTATTCGATCCTGACCTTTT
>JAFDAT010000556.1 GCA_019313725.1 Deltaproteobacteria bacterium | reverse complement strand
TGCGGGGTGCTGCAACAGGTGAGGGCACCATCATGCGAAGATCGCTGATCGATGGATGTTGTTTTATAGTGCCTTTTGTATGTTGCAGCGCGGTTTTTTTGTTTGCATACAGAATGTGCCTTTCCGAAGCGCTGTACCAGGCGTTTGGGTATCCATTTGCCGCGATGACGGGACACCGTGCGCTCTCGTTTTCATCACAATCACCAAGAGCCGTAATCGCAGCGATGATGCCGCTGATATGGATAGGTTTTCGTTCTGATATTTTACATTTTACCAGGCCGTCACGGAACTCAGTGGCAGGGTTCTCAGCAATCTTTTTTCTGTTGCTGCTTTTCATAGGCACAGGCGTATTCATCCCGGAACAGTGGTCCCAATTAGCGTTGATGGTACCATTGGCCACGTTTGCTTCCGGCTGCTTTGTCAAAGGAAATAACCTGGAGCGGACAGAGTTCATTGCCTTAATGATTTATGCATTTTTTCTGCATTACCTGTTTTCCCGTGCCGAGTAGGTGCATTTCAGGCCGCTGCTGCCCCTGGTAACCCTGCTTTTGCCTGTTGTGGTCAATAAATGTCAGCCATCTGCTGACCATAAGGGTAGCGTGCCAAAGATCGGTATACGACTGGCAGTCCTGATTTTGGTTGTTGTTGTTCCCTGGCGGCTAGGTTATCTAGAATGTAAAGTGAGTACCGGCTATTTCCTGCCTAATCTTGGAGATGTCATTACCGGAGCTAGATTGTTGACAACGCACCCGGATCTCCTGCAAAATGGTGATTCAAACTTTTTAATGACAACCCATACACCGCTGGATGCTGCCATATCCAGCCTTTACTCCGATGAGGATGAACTGCAAGCGGCCCGTTTTGTTCATGCCCGGACAACCGAAGATGAAGCCGTATATATTGGGCTGCAGGATCACAGTCGCGTATTCGCGAATCATATAAGAACATACTGGATTCTTGGTCGTAGAATAGGCGTTAAGCATTATCTGTTAGAACCAGGGATGACGACTGAAGACCCTGTTCAAAAAATCATGATTCAGGACATTCAAAAAAATAATGTCAATTGGATCATTCTTGTAGAAAACCTTGCCGGTGATAAGGATTTTCAAAAATTAGGATATTCAGGTTCCTCCAGGCAAGATCTTTTCATCAGGGATGCGTTTGAGGTTATACGCGTGTTTGGCAAGTATTCTGTTCTGCACCGCCGTGGTGTCTGATGCGCAAGTTATGAAATCGAGGTGAAAGAACCATGCATTCCATAAGTCTTATGTTCCCTGTTTACGGTGACGAACTCACCGTCCAACCGTTGACAGAAAAAGCGATTGATCTGTTTGCCCGTCTTGATTGTGAGTATGAAATCGTCATTGTGGATGACGGTTCACCGGATCGTTCCGGTGAAATTGCTGATGAACTTGCCCAGGCGTATGATTGTGTCAAAGTCATTCACCATCCCGTCAACAAAGGGTATGGGGCCGCCCTGCGCAGCGGTCTGGCTGCTTGTACCAAAGATGTTATCTGCCTCACAGACGGGGATGACCAGTATCAAGAAGATATATTCAACCGTTCGTATGTTTATATCATGGACGTATAATGTGATCCTGCGTTTCCTGTTCCGCACGCACTTCAGGGATATTTCCACCGGATTGCGTCTTGTGAAACGCAGCCTGCTTGCCGATATCTTCCTGGAGTCAAACAGTCCATTTATTGGCGCCGAACTGACGATCAAAGTCATGCTCAGGGGATACCCGGTCGGCGAGGTGGGCATACAGACATTCCCACGGGTTCTCGGGAACGGTACCTCTACATCCATGAAGAATATCTTGGCCACGATAAAGGATATGATCATTATTCATCGCAAAATTTTTTCAAAGGACTATGACTTGCCGTCAAGCGGTGAACGTATGGAAAAGGACTAAGTTTATGCTGAACCTCGATCGTTTATACCGGGCTCGTTTTTCCGACGCTGATGTGGCCGCCAAGGAGAGGGTCTGGCAGGCGCTTTGTGCTGGTTTTTTTCAGCGATATATAAAAAAGACGGATACCCTCCTGGAGGTTGCTTGCGGATACGGGGAATTTATTCGTCATATCAATGCGGGAAAAAAAATTGCTCTCGACATAAACCCGGAGTCAGAAAAGTTCATCCCGCCGGATGTCGAGTTCCATCTTGGAACCGCTACGGATCTGAGCTTTTTGCCCGACAGCGGTGTGGATGTTTGCTTTGTGAGTAATTTTTTTGAGCATTTACCCTCAAAGGATGTGATGGATGACTTTCTGGGTGATGTATACCGTGTATTACGTCCGGGGGGGATGCTTATGGCTATGCAGCCTAATATTAAATACGCCCCCGGTGATTACTGGGATTTTTACGATCACTTCATTCCGCTTACGCATCTTTCATGCGCGGAAGCATTTCGAAAATGTGGATTTGAGGTTGCCGAGCTAATCGGACGGTTCATGCCGTTCAGTACGCGCTCAGCGCTACCCAAACATCCTTTTCTCGTGAAGCTGTATCTGGCGTTTCCGCCGGTGTGGCGCATCCTGGGTAGACAATTTTTTATAGCGGGTAAAAAACCTGCACAACCTGATGGTACAAATTCCGATCAATAAAAACAAGGAAGCAATGCGCAAAGATCCTATTATAAAGAGACATTTTATTTCCTTTGATGGCGGAGTGCGCCAGGATGCCTCCTATCAGAGACCCGATCGTTATAGCATGGTGGAGCGTATATCCAAACATTCGCCGATCATCGCACGCGGTGGGGGCTACTCTTACAGCGCAGCTTCTTTCAGTGAAAAAAGTCTGGTTGTGGATATGCGTTGTTTTAACCGGATACTGTCTTTTGATCCGCAGTCCGGAATCGTGGAGGTTGAGGCGGGAATGACCATCGCTTCTCTGCTGGAATTCGCTACCCCACGAGGATTCTGGCTGCCGCTTTTGCCTGGTTATCCGGAGATAACCATCGGTGGCTGCATCGGGGCCAATGTGCACGGGAAGAATCCCTATCGGCACGGTACATTTGCAAAAAGGGTCGTAGACATCAACCTGTACCATCCCGTGTATGGAATCCGCCGTATCTCCCCTGAATCTGAGAGCGAAATTTTCGAACTCACGTGCGGCGGATACGGTTCCCTCCGCCTGCAGCCCCTTGCAGGTGATCAGACCGTCACTGTACAGACGCCAGTGCAGAATCTGGCCGAAGGGCTCGAAGTGACGCGACAGGCGTCAATGCAGTACGAGTTTGCCTATTCCTTTAATGAACTCTCTCCCTTTCCCAAAACCTTCGGCAGGGGATGTGTCATCGGCTCCGAGGTTCTAAGCGGTTCGGTTAATTCAGGTAAAATCATTCCGAAATATTTTCCCATTACCCCGGAAAGTAGGACACGACTCCCATATTCCATCTGGGGTGGGTGGCGCACCAGGGTCATAGAACATTTGTATTGGTTGCTGGAGACATCCCGAAATAAGAAAAAAAAAGAAAATCTCTTTCAGTTCGCATTTCCGTTTGCGGCTAACGGAAAGTATTTCCTTTTTTATGGAAGAAAGGGTCTGGTGGAGTATCAAGTCATCATTCCTGACGAAAATGTGGAGACATTTTTGAGTGCTGCGGAAAAAATCATTTTAGACAACCGCATGGAGGGGGTCATGGGGTCCATGAAACTATTCAAGGGGCGCCAGAAGTTTCTTCGTTATGAGATGGATGGCGTGTGTGTAACGTTTAATTTTGCACGCACCGAAAGGACTCTGAACAGTCTTCCACGGCTTGACAAGCTGGTTATCGCTATGGGTGGATTGCCCAATCTGATCAAAGATTCCAGAATTCCGAGGGACGTCGTCGTCGCCTGCTATCCAGAATTGGAAAAAACCCGTAATGCATTACGAAACTATGATCCCGACCGCTTGTTCCGGTCTGAGCTATCAGAGAGGCTCGGTTTATGAATAGTCTAATTGTTGGTGCATCGGCTGGACTTGGACGTGCCTTATCAAACGAACTGGCTGTAAATGGGCATAATCTTGTATTGGTTTCTTCTGACAAAAGAGACATTGAAGCCGTGGCTGCTGACCTGCGGCTGCGCCACGGTGTTATTGTGCGTGTGGTGGCAGGGGATGTCATGGATGGAGACACATATCTTACGCGGATTACCAAAGCCACGGATGACATGGGTGGTATTGACGGGCTGTTTTTTCCCATTGGAGCTGTGGCGGATGCAGATGTTCCCGGGGTAAAGATTGCTACGATGCGCAGGCTTATGCGTATTAATTTGTTGTCCGTGATGGAGACGGTCACACTTTTCTGGCCCCAGCTTGAGCAGCG
>JAFDAT010000202.1 GCA_019313725.1 Deltaproteobacteria bacterium | reverse complement strand
ATCCCTTTATCCTCGGCCCATTTGCCCACCACGATGGGGTCGATGTTGATCAGGGCGGACACGGAATCCCGTTTGTCACCGAAAATGATGGCCTCCTTGATATAGGGGCTGAATTTGAGCTTGTTCTCCAGGAACATGGGGCTGAACATCTCGCTTTTGCTGTTGTGCATCACATCGGCAAGTCGGTCGATCACCACCAGGTGACCGTGCTCGTCGATATAACCGGCATCTCCCGAGTGCAGCCATCCCCCCTCCAGCAGCTCTTCCGTCTGCTCGTCCAGTTTGTAGTAGCCCACACAGACCGAAGGGGAACGTGACAGGATCTCGCCTTGTTCGCTGATTTTGCACTCGGTCTCCGGCAGGGGCTTGCCCACTGTGTCGGATCGTACGTCACCGTCACGGTGCATGTAGGCGATGCCGACGATTTCGGTCTGGCCGTATATCTGTTTCAGGTTGACACCGATGGCCTGGTAAAAAGTGAAC
The DNA here is from genome assembly GCA_019313725.1 of Deltaproteobacteria bacterium. Lineage (GTDB taxonomy): Bacteria > Desulfobacterota > Desulfobacteria > Desulfobacterales > B30-G6 > JAJDNW01. The sequence goes on along the minus strand of JAFDAT010000202.1, from coordinate 5,995 downwards.
AGCTCGGGCCCCAGCGCCGCACCACCGGTGTAGGCCCGCCGCAGCCTTCGCAGACCGATCTGATTGATCAATGGGTCGAGCACCAGAACTTTTCCCAGCCAGGACGTAAAACGGAGGGATGCGGGCATCTGTTCGCCGCTCATACGGTAGCGGGCCGCCTTTTCCCCGATTTTAATGAATTTATTGTAAAGCAGGCGGTTGAGCCAGTAGGACTCGTCGATCTTGAGCCATATCTGGGAACGGATGGTTTCATATATCCTGGGCGCGCCGAACATGAAATGGGGCCCGATCTCCTTGAGATCCTCCATACTGGTTTCCACCGACTCCGGAAAGTTGATGGTGATACCGGTGGCCATGGCCACACCAAAGGAGTTCATCTGCTCACCGATCCAGGCAAACGGCAGAAATGAGAGGTATTCGTCGGTGTTCTTGAGTTTGTCGACCTTGGTGATCTGAATGCCCATGTTGATGTAATTTTTGTGGGTCATCATGGAAGCCTTGGGCAACCCGGTGGTACCGGATGTCAAACAAAAGTGGCAAACATCGTCAGGGTTTCCTTCCTCGATCATGGCCTCATATTTTTCCGGATGTTCGTCATGAACGACTGCGCCGATTTCATAAAGATCTTCTATGAAAAGATACCAGTCATCAGCCCTGTAGTCGCGCATACCACGCGGATCCTCGTAGATCACCTTGCGCACCTGGGGGATGCGGTCACGGATCTCAACCAGTTTGTCCACCTGCTCCTGGTCGTTGCAGAAAACGGCTGTGACGTCCATATAAGTGATCAGGTCGGCAATTTCATCAGGCAGAGTGGTTTGATAAATGCCGGCCGAGACCGCACCGATCGACTGGGCGCCGATGGCCATGAACAGCATCTCCGGAATGTTGTCCCCAATCAATGCCAGCTTGTCGCCCTTTTTAACGCCCACCTTCTCGAGCCCCAGAGCGATTTTCCGTACGTGGTCGTAAAAGTCGTTCCACGTGTAGTTGTTCCAGTAACCAAAATCCTTTTCACGCAAAGCGACTTTCGCCCCGGTCTCTTTGACCCGCCAACGCAGCAGTTGCGGAATCGTAAAATTTAAAAGCTGGGATTTGTCTTTCATGCCGGTCTAATCTTCTCCAATGTAGGCTTCGATAACCTTGGGAATTTTGACGATCTCTTCAGGTGTTCCGGAGCCGATCAGTTCACCGAAATCGAGGACATAAATGTGGTCGGATATGTCCATGACGACTCCCAGATCGTGCTCCACCAGGACCACGGTGGCTTCACGCTCTTGCTGGATGTCGAAGATAAACCGCACCATGTCCTCTTTTTCTTCGATGTTCATGCCCGCCATGGGTTCGTCGAGCAAAAGCAGAGATGGTTCCAGGGTGAGGGCACGGGCTACTTCAACCCGTTTTTGAATCCCGTAGCTCAGATTTCCCACCGTGTGTTTCCGGTAAGGCTCCAGCTCCATGAAATCGATAATCTCCTCCACATACCGCCGGTTTTTCGACTCCTCCCTGGAGGCTTTCCCGGAAAAAAATGCGGCCTGCAGAATGTTGTAGCGCAGTTTTTGATGTCTCGCCAACATCAAGTTGTCCAGCACCGTCATGCCGCTGAACAATTCGAGGTTTTGAAACGCACGGGCGATGCCCAGACTTGAGACCTGGTGCGGGCTGGCCTTTGAAAGACGATTATCCTTATAATGAATTTCGCCTGATGTGGGGTGGTAAAACCCCGAAATACAATTGAGCAGGCTGGTTTTACCTGCGCCGTTAGGTCCGATAATAGAGGTAATCAGGCCCTGTTCGATATCCATGCTCACCTCGGAAAGCGCTGCCAGTCCGCCAAAGGTTAAGGTAATATCGTCAATTTTTAATGTGGGCATAATGACTTGTGTCTTTGCAAAAAAGTTGAGGGAGCCTTCGGCCACCCTGAATATCATTCATTTCATCAAACAGCCTATATTCTATCTAGCGTTCTCGGTCAAGTAAATAAAAAAACCCAGGATATTTAGTATTCAGGATGAGTTACTCCTGAACATGGATCCGGGAAAATAGATCATTTATATCAAATATACTGAATTGACAGCCACTTTATAGCTATCCTAAAACCATGTCAAGTTGATAAAACAGCGGGAAAATAGTGGGTAAATCCCACTAGTAATGGGAGGGGGTAATCGACATGGAAATCGATAATCGCTTTTTCTTCACCTGTCCTCAATATCATGCGGCAAAATCATACATGGATCAGGTCGGCATGAAAATTGAGAATAGATAATAACCAATGAATTTATGGAAAACGTCGGTTTCAATTCTCAATTTTCATGCCGGCCTGATCGGTTTCGTAGGAGAGCAGATGCGTCCTGAGGTTAATTTTGGTCCCCTTCAGTCCCAGTTTCGTGCGGATGTTGTGCCGGTGAAACAGGATCGTATTCTTGGAGAGAAACAGCATCTCCGCGATCTCCTTGTTGGTTTTACCCTCCTTCACCAGATTGGCCACACGGATTTCCATGGGGGTGAAATTTAAAAATCTTGAAGAGAGCCTGCTGATAAAGGGCGAAATGATATTGTTCAAATTCGAGTCCAGGATGTTGACCAGGGTGGCCTGGTTCGTGTTCATGCGGCTCTTTTGCAGGCGCTGGATATAGGGAATGACCAGCTCCTTGACATTGGACAGCACATTTTCCTGCAGCTCGGTCTTGTCGTTTTCGCGCTGTTTAAGCAATACCTTCAGGGCCGTGTTGACCTCCTCCAGGTGGTGGGATTGCGCCTTGAGGTCTTTTTCTCCCCTGCGCAGTGCGGCTTCAACACGCTTGCGCTCCTCGATCTCCGCTTCCAGCTGCACATTGGCCCTGGCCAATTCGACAGTCCGGTCTTCCACCCGTTCCTCCAGCAGTTCACGGTACTTTTTAAGCTCTTTTTCATTCTGCTTCAGGGCACTGATGTCGCGCAGGGTGACGATGTTGCCGGCGTGCCTGCCCTTGCGGTCGAGATAGAGGGTTGAGCTGATCTGGACATCCAGGATTTTTCCTTTTTGGGTAAAGCGTCTGGTTTCGAAAAGATTGATTTTCTTACCTTTTTTCATCTGGTCGATGGCGTGCCGGGTTTCCGGCCAGTTCTCTTCGGGAACGAAATCAACCTGTTTGCCGACCAGCTCATCAAAGGAAAATCCAAAGGTCAGTGCGAAGACCGGGTTAACATAGGTTGCGTTGCCCTGCATATCATACACCACGATAGGGTCGGGGGAAGATTCCAGCAGGGAACGGTAGCGCTCTTCGCTTTCCCGCAGGGTAGCCTCGGTCTTCTTACGCTCGGCAAGCTGCTGTTTCACATCGGCGTAAAGCCGGGCTTTTTCCAGGGCGATGAGGGCCAGCTGGGCAAACCGGCTGAGGATGTTGATGTCGGCTTTGCCGAAGCGCTTTTTGTCGTTCACCCGAGCCAGGCCGATGACCCCTTCCACATTTTTTCCGGACATCAAGGGGATGCCCACGATGGAATGCAGTGTGTCCAATGAGCTGTCCGTCAGCCGTCCCGGCCACGTGTGGTAGTCATCCACCAGGACCGGGCCTTCCGCATCCCACACCTTGCCACCCATGCCCTCGCCCCGTTTAACCCGGCGCCCTAACTGGCCGTTGAAAAAGCCCATGCCGACGCGCATCTGCATCTCATTTTTGCCGGGGCCGGGAAGATAAATGTAGCCGTGTTCCGTGCCGGTCATCAGGCAGGCCCTGTGCAGGATGGATTCCAGCAGCTCTTTTTTGTCAAGACGGTCGATCAGACCAAGGGAGGTTTCGTGGAGGGCGGTCAGGTAGGCATTCTGCTGTTTCAGCTCGTGTTCCGATGCCTTGAGCGTCCGGAGCTTCTCTCGCAGCAGGTCTTCCTCGGAATGTAAGTCGTCAAATAAAGAAACCATTTTGCTTCAGTGAATTTTGTTGACCCTTTTATAAAAGCCCAGAAAGGCAGAAACGATTTTTTCATCAAAATGATTCCCGGTATTCTTTTTTAGCAATGCCTCCGCATCTTCGAATGGCATGGGGCCGCGATAGTGTCTTTTTGCTGTAATCGCCTCAAAAAAATCCGCCACGGCTATTATTTTAGCGCCAAACGGAATTTTATCGCCTTTGAGGCCATTGGGATAACCAGAGCCGTCAATTTTTTCGTGGTGAGCGCCCGCAATTTCAGGGACCTGGCTGAAAACACCTTCAAAATTTACCTGGTCCAATATTGATTTTGTTTTATCGGAGTGCATTTTTACTTCTTCGTATTCTTCTGGTGTCAATCGCCTGGGTGCCATCAGTATGGCGTCAGGAACCCCGATTTTCCCATAATCGTGAAGCAGTGCTGCGACACGGATCATTTCACGGTATTCCTCGTTAAGGTTCAATTCGCCACAGATGCCCAACGCAAATTCAGTCACCCTTATTGAATGCCCTGCAGTTAATGGATCGCGGGCATCAATACTGGCTGCAAGGGTTTGGAGCAGTGATCGGAACTGACGTTCTCTCGCTTCTATCAGCTCTGCATTGCGAATACTTATACCCAGCACCGAGGCGATGCCGATAAGCAGGCTGATGTCGCTTTGAATCAATTGGCGTTTCGACGTCAGGTTGTCAACCGCCAGAATACCCAAGGATTCATTGTCGCAAACGATAGGACAGCAGACAAATGATTTTGTCCCGAGAATATTGGAAAACTTCAGACTGCGCGGGGAAAGCGTGCCCTCGATATCGTTTATATCATTAATCAAGAAAGGCTTTTTCTGGTGATAAGAAACAACAAAAACACCCTTTGAATCGGGCCGGTCTAAATGGAAGGCGGTATGCTTAATGATGCCGTATTGCTCTTCGTTGTATCCGAAACCAGCCCGAAAAATGAGTTTTGTCCTATCAGAATTGGCTAAAAGGATAAGCCCCCGGTCAAAATCCAGCCTTTTTTCAGACACCTTTATCACATTCGCCAGGACATCTTCTATTTTTGTGTGTCGGCTGGTGGCTAAGCCGATCTCATTGGTCATCAATGCATTGTTGTAGTTCGTTTCGATTTTTTCTACAAGCTGGTCGCTCGAATTCCTGAGATGGTTCAGGCTGGACTTCAGCTCATTTTTTGAAATGCGTTCACTTACGGAGCTCAGTAAAAAAAGAACCAATACCGATAACGGCAACACGATAGAAAACATGGCAACCGGATGGATAAAGATGGCCACCATGCAGATTATGACAAAAAACAAAAGTGCATAGTTGCGGGCTTTTTTCCACACGTCTGAAAAATTTTTTTCCCAGGAAACAATATAGCGGCAGGACTTTCCGCCCCTGAAGACACATTCCGGGTGTTCAATTTTTGGAAGCTTATTCGTGAATATCATGGTCATGGCTTCAAAATGCCCTAACCTGTTTTCACATTGAAACGGCTGTTCGTGGACACCTTCGCGGGGTGTTACCTTGACTTCAACCTTATTCGAGGAAAGCTTCTGAATCTTATAGTTTGTAGATTTGGTAAACTTCTCCGCAGCTTTACCCAACAACGTATAGGCTTGAGCAGGACTGACCATGCCCAATACATATTGCCGCATAGCCCCTATCGATTCAGGCGATGCTGACAATCGGCCCGCTTCCCGGGCAATATTTTCATTGTTGGTTAATTTCGAAAGTTTATCATGAAAGCGGTTGACCTGCTTCTGGGTGAACCAGTGACCTTCATCAGCGATCTGATATGAGGTAATGCCTGCTGAATTTAATAACTGCGGTATGTTTACGTCACGATATTTACTTTTTATTAGTTTTATATAGTTATCAATAATTCTACTATTATACAAAAGCATATCTGGTATTGGTTGCTGTACCATAATTTCAATATTTTTCCTAACATACTAATATTTCACAAACCTTAATAACCTCTTTAAGTATCTAAAATAGTGGTCCGTACTATTCATATTGAGTACCCATAGACGATAAATTCGTTCATAAGGTATTTCATGAATTTTAAGATACTCTGACGGATATAATAAAAC
>JAFDAT010000201.1 GCA_019313725.1 Deltaproteobacteria bacterium | reverse complement strand
AGTAGCTTCCGGCAACGTTCCTGGTCCGTTGCATCCGGGCCCGCGAAACGGGCTGAATGAACGCCCGGTGCGCCGTCCAGGGCATCGATTAAAAGACCGGAATCATCTGCCAGCGCCGGAACGCCCAGAATCCTGGCTGTAAAACTCGCTTTTTTTTTTTCTTTTTCTTCGAATGTCTCGCCATCCTCTTCCACCTCGGGAATCGGGCCGAAATCGTCCAGATTTTTGATCAGGATGGGAAAGCCCTTCAACAGATCACGTATCTCAGCGGTTTTTCCCTGGTTTCGGGTGGCAATAACGATGGGTATCAGGTTACTTTTTTGCATGTATCTTTAAATAATATAATACCTTATGATTGTCAAGTCGTTACTTTTTTAAACCGCAATCTTAAGGATGACGGTGTAAAACTTCAACATCCGAAGCGTACAGATTCTTTGGGTTGAGATGGATGACCGCGCCCCTGCTTCCATGCCCCATTGTACAGTTGACGATACACGTTTTTCCCAGTTGTTTGAGGCCCGGCCGTTCGTGGATATGTCCGCACAGGACTACGGGAGGCTGTTTGTGCTGGATAAATTTGAGCAGGTTTTTACTCCCGGCGTGGTATTTTCCCATCACTTCATCCAAAATACCCCAGGGCGGCGTGTGCACCACCAGAATGGTCTCCCGGTTTACCAGGGGGGCGATGCGGTTTAAAATTTTAGTCTCATTCAGCCGGATTCGTGAACGAAAAGGTATGGGTAGAGTTCCATCCAGGCCTGCAACGGAGAACGGTCGGTGAGCTGTCTGCGGAAGATACCCTGTAAAAATGCCTGCATTGCGTTCAATCTGACGGCTTACCACTTTGCGGTCGGTATTGCCCCGGATGGCAAAAACAGGAACCGGCAGTTTGCCAAGGCGCTCAACAACGAACGGGGAAGAGAGGTAGTTGGTAAGATCCCCTGCGATGACGACGAGATCCGGAGATAACCGGTTGACGTTGGCGACGATATGATTCAGACGTCTGGTTTTGGCGTGTATGTCTGCAACGGCGTATATTTTCAAGCCGGAGTCTCTCCTTTGACGGTTGACTGTGGATGGCCCGTAGGTTAACATCGCGAGATTAAAAATTCAACCAAAGGAGGCGTCAATGGCGGCTATTTCTTACGGTCTGGAGAACAATGTTTTTGTGGTTACCGGGGGGACAAGGGGTATCGGGCTCACCCTGGCAAAAATGCTTCTGGAGCAGAACGCCAAGGTCGTTATTTGCGGCAGAAAACAGGCGGGCCTGGATCAGGCCGTAGCCGTGTTGAAGGGGGAGGGCAATTTACTGGCCCTGCCGGCGCACATTGCCAAGGCCGAAGATGTCGACAGTCTGTTCGATCAAACCCTGCAGACCTTCGGCCGCCTGGACGGTCTGGTTAACAACGTCGGGATGAACATTATTACATCCGTGGTCGATGCAGACCCTTCCCTGTGGCAGAAAATCATCGATTCCAATCTTAACGGGACCTTTTTGTGTTCGCGCAGGGCAGGGCAGATCATGCGCGAACAGAAATTCGGGAAAATTGTAAGTGTGAGCTCGCTGGCCGCCCGGAGATCATCGCCAGCCATGGGGATATACGGTATCGCCAAAGCCGCCATCGAAATGATGACCAAGGTACTGGCGCAGGAGCTGGCGCTGTTTAATATCCAGGTGAATGCGGTGGCTCCGACCATGGTGCGCACGCAGTTCAGCCAGCCTTTCTGGTCGAACGAGGATCTGTACGCACAGATCGTAAAAACCATCCCCCTGGGTAGAATAGCAGAACCCGAAGACGTGGCCCACCCGATTCTCTTTCTCTTATCTGCTGCAGCGAATTTCATCACCGGTCAGACGGTCATGGTGGACGGGGGGGCCTCCGCCATTTAAATTTTTTAATGATTTGAAATAAAAATGAAAACAACGAACGAGAGGCAAACAGGTTGTGCAAACAGTCTTATCCCTGGAATGTGACGCCGCCGGCGTCCATGCGCCGCTGAAGCTTGCCTTCGTATTCAAGAAACCGCAGGTGTGCGATGGCTTCCCCGGTGGCAAACCACCGCTGGGCCACGGGAAATTCTTCCCATGAATCACACTTGATGTCCCACTTCATCTGCGCTGCTACGGAAAAAGCGCTCCGGGGTATTCCGTCCTGAAGAATTTTCTGCACCTCAACGAGTCTTTCATGGTGGTGCTGCTTCAGTTCTTTAATACGCCTGTGGAAGTGAGTAAAAACACGCCGGTGACCGGGGAGGACAATATCCACATCGAGCCGGGAAACCTTGTCCAGGCTTTCCAGGTAATTTTTTAGCGGGTTCTGGGTGTCCTCCCAGCATTGAATGTTGGGCGTGATATCGATGAGTATGTGATCCCCGGCAATGAATATTTTTTGGGATGGTTCGTACAGGCAGGTATGGCCCAGGGTATGCCCGGGGGTTTCTATGCATTGAAAGTGATACTCCCCTACGCTGACGATCTCGCCGTCTTTTAGTATGCTGAGTTCCGGAGCCCAGGACGAACCGAATTTATGCCCGGGGTGAGCATCCAGGGCTGCCCGAAGTTCGTCTTGAGGGAATCCGTTTTTTCCGGCGAAGGCGATCATGGGCTCGAAGCCCTCCCAGGATTCGATGAGTTCGGCATCCGGGCGGTTAAAATAAATTCGATTGCCGTCGACTGCCAGCCGGGTAACAAGGCCGAAATGATCGGCATGAAGATGGGTGATGAAGAAATCGGTTCTGGCGATATCCACACCCAGTTGTTCGAGCCCGGACTGCATGGCCAGAAGGCAGGCTTTACGATTCAGGCCGGTATCGACGATCAGGTGGCGATCATTTGATTTGATGACATACGCATTGAGATATTTTAAGGGACTGTCGGGCAGGGGTATCTGCAGTCTGAACAGGTTCGGGCGAATTTCTTCTGCAATTTTAGTCATTTTAAACCTTTATTTTGGTACACGGCGGCTATACCACCGGTCCATTCGTTCCCAGCCTTTGCGTTGTTCTCCTCCGGTCCGTCTGTCCGGTTTTTTGCGTCTTTCCACCCCACCGTCTTCGACGTAACCGGTAGCGGTGTTTTGCCGGCGGTCCCCACTTGCCCGCCGGTCCGTGCTGCTCCGTTCAGTTTTGCTGACGATGCTGCCGTCGGAATCGTTTTCGAGCAGGATATCGAGTATTTGGGGGAGATATTCATTCGCCAGGCTGCTGTGAAACCGGCATGCACCGGCTCCCCTGTGCCCGCCACCCTCAAAATAGGAAAGCATCTGACCGACATTTACATTACAGGTGCGGTTCAGGATGCTGTGCCCGATTTTGACGACGACGGTTTTCGCCGGCTTCTCTTCAAAACCGATTTTTACGCTTACCGATGTCTCTGGAAACATGGAGTAAATCAAGAAGCGGTTGCCGTAAGGGGTTTCTTTGAGGGGGCGAAAATCGGTTATGGAAACATGCTTTTGGATCGTGGTATATTTTTCGAGCAGGGTCTTGTAAACCCTGTTTTCTTCTATCACGGCATCACAGCGTTGTCTGACATTGGGGTCGCGCAGAACATCCTCGATCATTTTTTGCCGCAACAGGTCCACCAGATGGTTCCAATAGGGTTTTTCGGCGGCGATGTGCGGATGAATCGTCATGGACAGCAGTACGAAGGGATATTTTTCAGGATGCAGAATTTCATCCAGAGAGAGTTCCGCAGCATCTATTTTATCGGTCTCCCGGACAAGTTCGGTGTATTCGTTTTTTAGATGAGAGTGGTAATGCTCGAAAATGATTCCGGCTGCCGAAGGGGCGATTCTGAAAAGGCCGGGGACGGGATGCCTGAGTTGGTTGGAATAGTGATGGTCGAACCACAGGCTGCATTTTTCATTGTAGGGCAGGTTGGCAATAATGTCACCCTGCTGGATTTGCACCCTGTTTTTCTGCATGTCATTGGGCGAAACCCATTTGATCGGCTGGTCGATTGTTTCTGTCGCATAAAGCAGTACAGCGCACACAATTCCGTCAAAGTCGGGCCGGGTAACGATTCTCATGGGCATGTCCCTATTCATTAGGAAACAGTCAGCGGTTTTTCAGGATTATAATCATATCGCAGAGCGGTAAATTCGTGCTTAAATTAATCATGTAACAATTTTATTTCAATAATGTCAACAGAATAGATCGTGGATTTTTATTTGACATCCAAAACACGATGGCCTATTTTGAGGCTTCATTTAAATACGCTCGATTCAGGTTTGAGAGAGGACGTTGCAATATGGAAAAACCGGTAAAAATTATTGTGGCCGTGCTGATTGCGGGGATCTTCCTGTTTTTAGGATACAGTCTGATCGGAAAATGGCACCGCAGCAAACTGGACCAGGCCCTGGAAAAGGAACGGGCCGGATGTTCAGAACAACTTGCCCAATTGCATACGCAGATTGCAGTCATAGCGGAAGCGCTGGACCGGGTGAATAGTAGCGCCCCCCCCGAGAAAAAGCTGTCGGAAATATTTGGAGAAAAATCCGAATATCTTTCTTATGACACGAAAGTCGACTGCAAGGCAATCGAAGCCCAGATCAAGACGTTCTTCAAGTATCTGGAAAATCAGCCTTATATGGATAAATATAAGCAAATGGGCAGTCCCGGGATTCTGTACGGTGAGATGGTCATGGCTCTGTCTTCATCACCGCCGATGCTTACCGGGGAAATGGAAGACCTGATCAGTCTTATCCGCAACGTGACGCACCTGTACCGGTCGCTGGGGAAGGTACGGATCGATGCTATCAAGGAAATTTTGAAGAATGAAGCGGATATCATCGAGTCTGTTCTGGCGATATTCTATATCTACTCCCTTCCCGAGAATCGGTGCCCGGGCAAAGTTATCGAGGTGCCGACGCTGGAAGTGCTGTATCAATACGGCGGTTATTTTTTGAATACGCTGGCCGGCAGAAGTTATCTGTTGCGCAGGGACTCCAAACTGAGGGTGTTGTTGTCCTATTATTCGGTGCTGGTACTGGATCGGGCTAATGACGAGATGTTGAATTCAGCGGGTATCGATATCCGTCCCTTTATCGACGTGTCTTACTATGAAATCGGTAACCAGCGCGCGCTGGTTTATCAGAAGCAATATGTTACCGAACTGGAGCGCCTGAGAGAAAAATATGAAATGTAGTAAATTTTCATGCTCGCCCATGAAAATCGAACCATTACATCCCCTGTTACCAGGGAAGGAGGACCAGAGATGATCGATCTGCGTAGCGACACTGTGACGCGACCGACAGCGGCGATGCGGCGGGCCATGTCCGCAGCGGAAGTGGGCGACGATGTATACGGTGACGATCCTACCGTGAATCGGCTGGAGTCAATGACTGCGGAGCTTTTGGGAAAAGAGGCCGCCATACTGGCAACCAGCGGTACACAGAGCAACTTGATGGCTGTGCTGAGCCACTGTGAACGGGGGGACGAATACATTGTCGGCCAGCAGGCCCACACCTACCGCTTCGAAGCCGGTGGTGCAGCTGTTCTGGGCAGCATTCAACCCCAGCCGCTCGATTTTGAGCCCGATGGGACCATCGACCTTGCTGTGGTGGCCCAAGCCATCAAGCCGGATGATTTTCATTTTGCACGCACACGGCTGTTTTGCCTGGAAAATACACAGGGTGGCAAGGTCTTGCCCTTGGAATACCTGGAAGCGGCAGGGGCAACGGCCAGGAAACATAACCTGGGATTTCACCTGGACGGTGCCCGCCTGTTTAATGCGGCTGTCAAGCTGAATGTGCCGCCAAACACCATCGCAGGTCATTTCGATACGCTGTCCATCTGTCTTTCAAAAGGGCTCGGTGCACCTGTAGGGTCTCTATTGTGCGGCTCGCAAGCGCTCGTCAAAAAGGCCAGGCGCTGGCGAAAAATGCTGGGGGGCGGGATGCGTCAGGCCGGGATTATTGCGGCTGCGGGTATCATGGCGCTGGAAGATCATGTAGTCCGTCTACAGGAAGACCACGAGAATGCTGCGTATCTGGCCGGAAAACTTTCTGAACTGGATGAAGTGAGTATCGATTCCGGTTTGGTACAGACCAACATGGTATTCGTCGGGTTGAAGAAAGGCGATGCCGCATCGCTGCAGGCATATTTACACAGTGAGGGAATTTTGATCAACACCGGGAACCCCATCCGGATGGTGACCCACATGGATGTTGGCCGGCAGGATATTTTGACGGCTGTGGAAAAGATCAAAGGGTACTTCGGCAGTCATTCTTGATGTTGATTTAACAATTTGCAGAGAAACAAAGTGACAACATGACTAAAAAAATTGATAACGATGCCTGGTTCTGGGTGGTGGTTCAGGACCCGGGCGGCAACGAACAGTTTCTGGGGCAGCGGGAGGAGGAAAGCGGTGTCACCTTTATCCCCATGTTTTCTGAAAAGGAAGACGCCCTCATGTGCATGAACCTGATGGTCCGGGATAAAAAAAAGAAATACGAAGTCCAGGCGGTAATATACAGCGATTTGAA
>JAFDAT010000200.1 GCA_019313725.1 Deltaproteobacteria bacterium | reverse complement strand
ACGACGATGACCTCTGCCCCCTTTTTTTCGAGGCTCCGGATGATATTGTATTTAATACCGTAATCAAAGGCCACCACAGACAGCCTTGCCCCCCTGTGCTGCCAGACACCTTCATCCATGGGATGGGTACGGACATCGATGGGGGCCGGTTTGCCACCCACCCACCGGTAGGGCATTTTTGTGGAGATGGCGCTGGCCAGGTCCTGCCCCACCATACTGGGGACCTGCCGGGCTTTTTCCACCGCCGAGGCCGGATCGAGGTCATGCGTAGAGATAAAGGCGCGTAATGCTCCGCCGTTTCTGATATGCCGGGTAAGCGCCCGGGTATCCAAGTCCTCAATACCAATAACACCCTGGGATTGCAGATAATCGGCCAGCGTGGATGTGGATCTGAAATTGCTGGGAAAGGGTTGGTATTCCCTGGTAAGAAGGGCGGACACATGAATCCTGTCCGATTCGACGTCTTCAGCATTGACACCATAGTTGCCGATCAAAGGGTAGGTCATGGTCACCATCTGGCCATTATAGGAAGGATCTGTCAAAATTTCCTGGTAGCCCGTCATGCTGGTGTTGAACACGACCTCGCCGCCCACTTCACCGGGCCCCGTAAAGGACCGGCCCATGAATGTGCGCCCATCTTCAAGTGCCAGTAATGCTTTCATTTATCTATCTCAGTAATCCATATTTAAGTCTGAACTGAACATTTCAGGTCAAGACGGATTCAACCGCAAAAGTACAAAGGACACACCGTTGCAGCACATCTTTATGCTCGATCCGCCATCGGTTTAAATTCATACGATGAACAATAAGAAATTACAATCGATGCCTTAGGAAAGGCGAAAAAAATAGCGGCGAAGCCGCATGCCAGTAAAAAATGCGCAGCATTTTTTTATTGCTCATTTAGCACATTTGGCATCCAAATCAACATAAAACATTAAATCGTCGGGGCGACTTAATGGGGCGCGGCTGCACCGCAATAGATACCCCGGGCAAGCCTGGGGTATCTATTGTAAAAATGATATTTTCAACGCCATGGTATATGCGCTACCCGATGTGAACTTTGCCTTGATTTCCACGGCTTATAGAGGTACAAAATTCATCAATATTCTCCTGAAATTTTCATGCCAAACCGAGCGCAACAAAACAGGCAACCGCATTTAATCATATTAAGGCGTATCTGAAAGCAGCTTTGGAATTTATGCGGCATAAACAACATATAAAAGAGAGCTTTTAAGGCCGTGAGAATACGACATGCTACAGAAGCGGACTTTTCGGAAATTGCCGCCGTTCATATTCAAAGCTGGAGAGACGCATACTCGGGTGTTCTCCCCGCAGAATTCCTGGGCGGTACCAGGACGAACAGGGTCGTGAAAAATATTTTTGACTACCAGGTTCCCAGCTGGCAAATCGATTGGAAAGATCTTTCCAGGGTTGTCAGCAGCCAAGACCATTTCATTTGATCATCGGCGAAACCTACAGGCAATGATTGAAGCCCTCCAGTTATGGCATCGCTGGGGTTTAAGCATTTCTGCCTTTGGGCTTGACCAGCGGCAAGGATTCAACACGCGCTTGAATCCGCTCGCCGAACACTTCAACATCCAGTTTTGTACCGGGTATAGCCATATCCCTGGGCAGATATGCAAAACCGACATCTTTCTGTAGTGTAAAGCAATGATTGGCCGACCGTACCCGGTCAACAACCTTATCACCAATGAATATCGACTCTCCGCCATGCAGGTTTTCTTTGGCATTCATTGTCAAAGCACATAAGGTTCGGGAAAATCCTTTTTCACGCATTTGCAGAAGTGCCCCTTTGCCGATAAAGTCTCCCTTCTCAAGGTCCAGTGCGAATCCCAGACCCGCCTCAAACGGATTGTCGTCAGGCGTAATGTCTCCACTCCAGTATAAAAAGCCTTTTTCCATACGCAGCACATCCAGTGCCTTGTAACCTGTAGGTCGAAGTCCCCGGGGCTCGCCGGCCGCAGTCAATGCATCCCACACGGCCAGTCCATCCTCAACGGGCATGTAGAGCTCCCAGCCCAGCTCACCGGTATAACTGATCCGTTGGGCCCATACCCGGCACCCGCTGATATCGATGAATTGCCCCGTCATGTAAGCAAAAGCCTCATGCGAGACATCTGAACCGGTAACAGCGGATAGTACATTGCGGGATTGCGGCCCGCATAGGCTAAGGCAGCCCAGGGACTCGGTAACATCTGAGATGATCACATCCATTTGTTTGTCCTTGTGCATCTCCAGCCACCCCAGGTCATTAGAGACAAACGATGTTCCCGAAATAATCCTGAAAGTGTTTTCCTCCAGTCGGGCCACGGTGACGTCACTTTCAATACCGCCGTCTTCATTTAGAAACTGGGTGTAGACTATGCTGCCTACCGGTTTATCAATATTTCCGGCCGCCATTCTCTGCAGAAAGAACACGGCATCGGTACCAGTCACATCAATTTTACCGAAGGAAGTCATATCTATCAGGCCTGCAGACGCCTGGACGGCCTTTACTTCCTCACCGACCCGATCATAATAAGGGGGTCGTTCCCACCCCCAGGCCTTCTGGTCCGCCCCTGCCCGGCGCCACGGGTTTTGCGGGTCAAAATAGTTTACCCGCTCCCAGCCGTTTTTCTCGCCGAATACGGCACCCTTTTGTTTCAGGCGCTCAAAAAAAGGACTGGTCCGCAGCGGCCGTCCCCACTCATTCTCGTCATTGGGAAACCGATGATGATAGTAATAGCGATACACCTCCCGGCAGTGTTCGGTCAGATATTCCAGGTTCTTCAGATGGGGTCCGAAACGCCTGATATTCATCTCATGTGTATCTATGGAAGGTTTTCCTTCCAGAATCCACTCTGCTATCACCTTGCCAACACCACCGGCCCCGGCGATCCCGTTGATGGAGCCGCCGGCAGCCACGTAAAATTCCTTCAAACCAGGTACAGGTCCCAATGCATAGTGGCCGTCGGGTGTAAATGCATCGGGTCCGTTGACCAATTCTATGGCCTCGGCATCGGCCAGCAGCGGAATCCGACGCATGGCATTTTCCAGCACCGGTTCGAACAGTTCCCATTCCGATGTGAGCAGCTCCTGCGTGAACGCCCAGGGAACCCCTTCCACAGACCACGCCTTGGGGTTGGTTTCAAAGGCCCCGATGAGAAATGAACCCACGTCTTCCCGGCAGTAGAACAGGTTGTCCGGGTCCCTCACGACCGGAGTGGATCTGGGCAGTTCATGGCCCGGAATCGGCTTGGTCGTCAGGTATTGATGCATCAGCGGGACCATGGGGATGTTAACCCCGACCATCGCTCCTATGCGCGGTGCCCATTCGCCGGCTGCGTTTACAACACACCCGGTCACGATATCACCGTGGTCGGTGACCACCCGCTTGATTTCACCGGCTTTATCGACTTCGATATCTGTAACCCTGACCCCGGTACAGATTTCGGCACCCAGTTTTTTTGCCTGCCTGGCCAGCTCGTAGGTAATACTGCTGGGGTCGATGTGCCCGTCATCTGGAACATAGACCGCCCCATAGAGATCCTCTGCGGAAAGAAACGGTACGATTTCCATGGCTGCTTCGGGAGTGATGATCTCCGCACTGATGCCGATAGCCTTTGCCCTGCCGACCTCCCGGTGAAGCGCCTTCAGACGCTCCTTACTAGATGCAAGCCTGAGACTGCCCACGGTGTGCCATCCCAGTGAATCGCCAGTTTCCAGTTTCAGGTCATTGAACAGGCCGATGGAATAATTCATGAGTTTCATCAGTGAGGGAGAGGTCCTGAATTGGGACACCAAACCCACGGAATGAAATGTTGTCCCGCTGGTCAACTCCCCTTTGTCGAGTAAAACCACCTCGTCACAGCCCATTTTGGTTAGATGATAGGCGACACTTGCACCAAAAATCCCCCCCCCGATGACAACCACGCGTGCTTGGTTTTGCATTTCGTTCTCCTTGCGATTTTCAAATCTTGCAGTAATGTTCATTAGAAACAGGCCTCAGTCTGTAATCCAAATGTTCAAGGCCGATGTGCGCTATCTATGACATTTCAAGAAAAACACATGTTCCCTGCTTCCTTTTGCGCGAATGGGCATGAAAATTTATGCCTGCTTCTCTGCCCTGATTTCCGCTTCGTTAAATTGTTCGTTCAGCAAGGTTAGAATGTCATCGGGCAATGGATCGGGCTTATAATTTTTCAGAATATAGAGCGCCTTTTCATAGGACTTGTCGACAATGTCGTTTGAACCTCCGGCCTCCCAGGCTTCCCGGGTGTTGCGATCGAACAGATCGACCTGAGACTGTTGTTTCATATTCTCATATGTGTGCGCATGGGTAATGTATTCCCCGCCCGGCGCCACAGACTCGATGATATCCAGGGCCAAAAGCTCGTCATTCAGGGATATGCCCTCGATAGCCTTTACGATCATGCTGACCATTTCGTTTTGCATGACGGCCTGCGCGTAATCCCAGGTCATTCCGCTGTCCAGCATCCCTACGCCATAAATCATGTTGGCACCTGCCAACGCGGGTAAAATGGCGGTCAAGGTAAACTCATGGGCTGCCTGGGCATCGGGCATTTTGCTGTCCACCTACCCGCCGGCAACCCATGTCGGCATCTGGTAGAATTGAGCAAGCTTGGCGATGGCCGCACTGAACAGCCCCAGTTCCGGACAACCGATGCTGGCCAGGGCTGTTTTCAAATCCATGATCGCCGTGGAAGTGCCATACACCATGGGATGGCCTTTTTTGACCAGCTGCCCCAGAACCATCATGCTCAGGATCTCGGCATTGTGGGTCACGAGTGTGCCGGCCAGGTTGACACAGGTAGTACCGCCGGCCAGCCCCATGGCGTTGATCTTCAGGGGGATGCCCAGGTTGCAGGACTCGATCAAAATGTCGCAGGCTTCCTGGGAGTGCAGCAACGGACTGATGGGATCGCAGGTAGTCGAAAAGATCGGTCTTTCCCTGAATTTATCCGCACCGCCGGCTACTGTCTTGGCCATTTCGTAGCAGGTTCGCAGATTTTCCACCGAATTGATGCCAATATATCCATGCTTGGTGCAGTTCTCGAAAAAAGATTTTATGTTATACAGGCAGGCGATGTTCTGGTTCATGTCGCTAGGGGTCAGGGGACGCTCAAACACGGAGATCTGATCCAGGGCATCTAAAAACCGGGTAGCCTGGTCCACATCCTTGCGCTTTGGTTTTCTCAATGTCCGTGTTTCTGGGTCGATCATGCGCGGTGCTTCCCCAAAATTGACAAACCCCACCCGATCCCTTTCACACACAAAGTCTTTGGAGGCATCCCGGCCGCAGGCTCTGAAAGTCGGCGGACAGGACCGGATGGCATCTTCAACCAGGTGGGCCGGAATTTTTACGATACCCGAGTGTTTATTGAACGTGCAACCACTGCCGTCGAAAATTTGAACAGCCTGCGGGCTTTCGACCTTGACCCCCACGTTCCAAAGAACGTCCAGGGTTGCCAGATGAATCTTTTCCAGTTCATCATCTGAAAACATTTTCAACCCTATCCCGGCCGTTTGATTGAGACCGGGGTGTATCCCTCTGATTGCCATGGCATGCCACCTTTCTGGTATGAAATTAAGATTGAATTCCGCTAGTTTATATTGGCCACGATAACTTTCACGCCCATCTGTTTAAGGTCCTTTTGAAACCCTCCTGGAATTTTTCGATCGGTTATGAGGATATCGATCTGATTGATCGGGGCCACAACCACTTCGGCAACCAGGCCGAACTTACTGTGGTCCGCCATGGCAACGACCTTTCCACGGGTATACTGAATCATACTGCGTTCAATGACGGCGATATCCAGATTCGGTGTTGTCAGGCCCGAGCTCAGACTCAGGCCGTCAACCCCTAAAAATACTTTGGTCGCATTGATCTGTCGTATCTGTTCCATGGTGATCGGGCCGGCAAGTGCATGCGTCTCGGGAGCATACGCTCCTCCAAGGATGATCAGTTCGGCAGCTTTGCCCTGGATCTGGGGTACGGCGCCAAGATTGTTGGTAAATATGGTGAAGGGCATCTCAGGATCAATGAAGTGTACCAACGCTGCTGTAGATGCGCCTTCACCAAGGTAGACCATGTCGTGAGGTTCTATCAGGGCCGCCGCTGCCCGCGCGATTTTCACCCGTTCTTCAGGGTTGGTCTGCACACTGCTTTGATACTGAAATTTGCCGGGCGTTCGTCTTTTGCTGAAAACAGCACCGCCATGGGTGCGCTCGGTTAGACCCCGCTCAGCAAGAAGATCCAGATCACGACGGATGGTCATCTCTGAGACACCGAGCATCTCACTCAAGTTCGACACCCGGATAGTGAGTTCCCTGGCAATAATTGCCAGTATCTGTTGTCTTCGTTCAGCGGGCAGCATTGATCCCATGCAGGATTCACCTCCTTTTACTTCGCATAGCCGTTGGGGCGTTCAGCTTTTTACCCATACGATCTGTTTGTATGTGTTGTCAAGTGTTATATTTAA
>JAFDAT010000199.1 GCA_019313725.1 Deltaproteobacteria bacterium | reverse complement strand
GGAAATCTGCCATTTCGCAGGCAGACTCAATTTCAGCCTGGTAAGCGGTCTTGGATTGCCCGAGCATGGTGGCGGCATTTAGAATATAACGGTATTTTGTACTGATTAAATCTGCCGTTTTCAGAAAAATTGCTGCGCGTTGCGACCATTTGAGGTTATTATACTCGATAAAATTCCTGCCTTCGCGGGAATGACGGCGTTAACGTATTTAATTGCCGGAGCAATAATAATGCTCAGAGAAGGAGCTAACGCCAAGTGATTTGGTTTGAGTAGCATTTTCCTATCCCCCAGACAGATAACGAAAATGGAATTGTATTTAGGATAAACAATTTGACTGGGACTGATTCGAGCTAAACAAATCGTGGAAGTAAGTGAATTGATCTCAGGTTAATAGAAGTAGAGAATCAGTCTTCAAATAGCATATACTAAGTGTCTGTCATGTGTCAAATTTAGAGATGGATTGTGGGTCATGAAACGTTGGTTAGCACTAAAGATATATGGAGAGATCCTGCAGATATCACCTTCCCCAGATAACTGTGTTTTCTGAGCATATCTGCAATGGGAATCTATGACCTCGTGTTACTGATATAAATTTTCTTACGAAAATGCAAAAAGGGAAAATTCCCCAGAATGGAATCACCCTTCTGCTATTATAAATCTTCAATAAGTGGTTGTTACAATGAAGTTAAAATTTATTGGATCATGTCAACCTATTATTATCATTCATAATCCAACCTTGTGTTACATAAGCTGGTACCTTTCCTGTAGATAGATATTGGGGAGGCGAGCGAACCCGAAGGGTGTAGCTCGCGGAGCCTCCCCACGTCTATCAACAGGCGCATTAAAGTCATAAAAACGCTGAGTTGCAAGATGGATTAAGTTTGAAAATAATTGGCCTGCTCAATTGAATGGGCCAATTTAGATAAGCTTCGGTGGGTCAGTTCTCGTGAGCGTCAAAGGGTCAGGATACGCCGCGTGGGAATGCCGAGGGTCTGCGGCCGGGAGATTCTCTGACTTCGCACGCATGGCCAGGCTGAGACAGGTTTTCTGGATGATCAGGGAAAACAGCAGGCTGCCGACAATGCCCACGGCAAGCGTTCCCAGGCTGAGGTGGCTGATATAGCAGTTTTAACTAAATTGGGGTTGAATCAATACTTACTGCCATGGTTCTTCTTTATCTGCTCGCGGTCAATCTCTCCTTCAGGCGTTTTCGACAGTGATTCCACAAAAACCACGTGATGGGGTTTTTTGTATCGCGCGATCTTCGATGCGACAAATTCGATTAATTCCTCGGGCTGGACAGTCTTACCGTATTTGAGAACACATACGGCCTTTATGGCCTCACCCCATTTCGCATCAGGTACACCGATGACGCTCACTTCTACAACAGATCCGTGCTCAAGAATCACCTTTTCCACCTCCACCGGATAAACATTTTCGCCGCCCGGCTTAATGAGTTCTTTTCCCGCCTTTCGTTTAACGTACCAAAGAAACCCTTCCTCATCGAATCGTCCCATATCGCCGGTGTGGTGCCATCCATTCCGGAAGGTGTATTCGTTGTCCTCCTCCCGGTTCCAGTATCCCAGAAATACCAGCGGCGACCGAACACAAATCTCTCCAACAGATCCTACAGGCACTTCATTGTCATAGTCGTCGAAAAGCACTACCCTGGCAAAGGGTGTAGGCTTTCCAGCGCTTCCCGGCTTTTCCTCGATTGGACCACCGCTCACTCCCATGGCTTCTGTTTGACCGAATCCGGTGTAGTACTTGGCTTTCGGTGCAATCTTCAGAAAGCGCTGGATATTTTCAGGAAGGTCCAACCCGGATAAGGCTCGGATACTCGAAATGTCATAGGAACCCGCCTCATACGTATCCATGATCATTTGCAGAATGGGAGCAAAGTTGAAGAATGTCGTCCCTTTTTCTTTCTCTATCAGATTCAGCGTGAGTTCCGGGTCAAAACTCTCCACGATAACGTTCTTTCCGCCTGCGTGCATCACAGCCATGGACAGAGCAAGGCCTGCAATGTGAAAGAGAGGAAGGATGCAAATGTGACAGTCTTGAGGTCCTAAATTATTCTGGGACATAATGGCATAGTTCCCACAGACAATATTGGCCTGGCTCAGAAGGGCACCGCGAAGATTGCCATCGACGGCTGCTGTGTGGATAATTACGAACCCGGAGTCCGCGGAAATGTCGATCTCTGCTTCATTATTCTGCTCTGAATAGAGCTCGCTAAAGGGGTGAAATCCGTCAGGCACATTTCCTCCGCCAATGCTGTAACATTTTTCGATGGAAGGAATGCTGCTGGCAGTTTTCGATACGGTTTTTTGATGCTCGAGTCCGGCAAAGACAAACTTGGGTGTACAGTCGTTCAGAACGTATGCGACTTCACTTTCCTGGAAACGCCAGTTTACGGGAAGCAGAATGGCTCCCATTTTCGCAACAGCCCCGTAAAGGATCATGAATTCATCAGAATTGTTGGCCACGACACCGAGCCTGTCTCCTTTTTGGACACCCGAACGTAGGAGACCGGCGGCAAGTTGGTCACATTTTTGCTTATATTCTTTATGGGTTAAACGGGTGCCATTAAAAACAATGCAGCCTTGATCCGGATAGATTTGCGCATTGCGGCAGATAACATCATAAAGTGTGAAGTCGTAAAGTCCCATGTGATATGCCTCCGTGAAAGGTATTGTTTCGCATAAAAATTGATGACAGCGACATCGCCGCGTTTCATAAAATCGTTACGCGATTTTATTCGGAAATATAAGGCAAAGGCCATATTTTCAAGTAATCCCGTATCTTGATCCACATTCCCACCAGGCCCTCGGGTTCCAGGATGATAAACAATATGATAAGACCGCCAAAGACGAACTCCTTCATCGGGCCAAGGTATATGGTGAAATTGGGGTCATAGACATTCGCAATATAGCTGACAATGAGATCCAGTAAGACAGGCACAAGCGTAATAAAAATTACACCAAAAATCGTGCCTACCAACCTTCCCAGGCCGCCCACCAACACCATGGCCAGAAAGATAATTGAATGAAGAAAGATATAGTCTTCGGGGATGGCGGTTCTAAGTAGCCCGGCAAAGAGCGCTCCGGCGATGCCCGCATAAAAGGCACTGATGGAAAAGGAAAGGAGCTTATAAGGGAAGATGGGTATGCCGATGATTTGGGCAGAGACATCGTTGTCCCGAATGGCAACGAATGCACGACCGATTTTGGATCGGACAATATTTTTTGCCCCCCACATGAGAAAAACCGTCAGTACAAAAAGTAACATGAAGTAAGACTGGTTTTTTCCCAGAGAGATGCCAAACACATGGGGGACCGGAAGTTCAATACCCCTGATGCCTCGCGTAACGCTGTCCCAGTGGATGATGGTGTATTCAATGACGAACTGGAATGCCAGGGTCGCCACCATGAGATAGAATCCCTTGATGCGCAATGAAGGAACGCCGACGACAAGGCCGAGCACGGCTGCAGCCAGGCCGGCAATGAGGATCGAAAGGATGAAGGGGCAGTTCCAGTTAGCAACGAGGAGGGCAGATGTATAGGCGCCTACTCCCATGAAAGCGGCATGGCCAAGTGAGAGGAGGCCGGTAAAACCGACCAGGAGTTGCAGCCCCAGTGCAGAGATGAGATTGATCAGGATCAAGTTCATGATGAAGTAGTGGTACTCATTCGCTCCCATACCGAATGAGGATCCGATTAACATGGTTGCGATCAGAATGAGAAAAACGACAAACCATGCTCTCATAAACAGGGTGCGGAAGATTCTTTCATCTTCCCGATAACTGAACACCGCGGTTGAAGAAAAATGGTCATTATATATTTTGGACAAAGAACTCACGAATTGATCTCCTCTATGACAACCTTTCCCTTAAAAGCTGATTTACGACCATCCTCATAGCGTATCTCGATGTCCAGATCATGCATTCTCCTGGATCGATAAAGATCCTCTATGAGCGCATGATATCTCTCATTAACAAATTTCCGCCTCACCTTTCTTGTTCGGGTCAATTCACCATCGTCGGGGTGAAGCTGTTTAAGGAGAATCGCAAAACGTTTTACGCGTATGTTTTCCGGAAATCGTTCATTGATTTTGCGTATTTCCTCTTGCACCAGCTGGTATACCTCACTTCTCTGCGACAGATCCTGAAATGTCGTAAAAGAAATGCCTCTCTTTTTGGCCCAGTTTCCGACATTCTCCAGATCGATGCTGACGATGGTCGTAACATACGGTCTGTTACCTCCACAGACCAGAGCCTCGTTGATGTACGCACTGAATTTCAGGCGGGTTTCGATGTCTTGTGGGGCAAACCGGGTCCCGTCATCAATGGTCATAATATCCTTGGCCCGATCAAACACATAGAGGTGCCCGTCTTTACCGAAATATCCTGCATCACCGGTTCGAAGAAAGCCATCCTCGGCAAAACATTCCTGGGTGGCCTTTTCATTCTTGTAATACCCCAGGTGCGTGTTCTTACCGCGTACCAGAATCTCACCATCGTCTGATAGCTTGATTTCAACGTTCGGGATAGGAACGCCGACAGTCTCGGGTCTGACATCATCCCCCCGGTGGGTGGTGGCGATTCCGCCACACTCAGACTGGCCGAAAACTTGACGGAGATCCAGGCCCAGCGCCTTGAAATATTTAAAGACTTCCGGTGAAATAGCACCGCCGCCAGTTATGGCCACTCTCACACGACCTAGGCCCATCTTATTCTTAAGGGGTCGGAGAACAATGAAGTTGAGAATACGGTAAAGAACCCGGTTCTGTAAACCTGGATTTTCACCGGCCAAGTCGGCTTCCGTACATTTTAAGGCTGTTTTTATGGACAGGTTGTAAAAATAACGCTTGACGAAGTCGGCATTATCCATAGCAGCCTGAATATTGGAAATAAGAAATTCCCAAACAACCGGGGTCCCGCCGAAATGAAATGGCTGCAACTCTAAAAGATCCTTGCGGAGAGTCTCGGTTTCTTCCGGGAAATTATAATGGGCGCCGATCTTCAAGAACCGAATGACGTTGAACATCTGTTCTCCGATCCAGGACAGGGGAGCAGCCGAAAGGATTTCGTCCCCTTTTTCCATCTTCACGACCTCGCCAAAGCTCTCACAGGAAAAAATAAGGCTTTCATGGCTGAGGATAGAAAGCTTGGGTTTGGCGGTAGTTCCGGACGTGGTCAGCATCATTGCGGGTTGGGAGGGTTCGATCTCGTTGGCTCTTGTCAGGAGATAGTCCTCATGGTCGGTCTCTTCCTCGGCCCCCATTTCAATTACTTTTTCAAATCGGATCATAAAGGGATATTCCCCATAGTAGTGACTCATACCCCGTGAGTCCCAAACGATTACCTTTTTGACGGTGGCTTTGATCCTGTCCCAGATCGACAGAATTTTATCTGCCTGTTCCTGATCCCGCACTACTAGAATCGTGGCTTCGGAGTAGACAATCAGATATTCTATTTCTTCTGAAAGACTATCCGGATATGCGCCGGTTGGGATGCCGCCCGCAGCCATACAGCCGAGTTCGGCGATAATCCATTCCGGTTTGTTGTCCCCGATGATCATCAAATTGGTGCCACTCTCGATGCCTATGGCGCGCAAACCCAGGGCGAAACGTTGGATATTATCGTGTAATGCTCGCCATGTCATAGGGCGCCATATGCCAAACCGCTTCTCACGAATGGCGACATCGCCGGGCATTTCGGTTGCATTTTTAACGATCAGGCCGATTAAATTATCTTCGAGCATAAGAAATCCCATTTTTGAGACAGCTTCTATCTTTACTTAACCTTAATAACTTTAGTGCTTTTCACTCGGACCCTAGAATCCTCGACCCCTTGGACCCTTCATTCTAATCATTCCTTTTGTCTTCCCAGATAGGCTTCGATGACCTGAGGATCTCTCTGTACTTCTTCGGGGGTGCCCTCCGCGATTTTGATTCCAAAATTCAGCACACAGACCCGATTGGAAAGATCCATGACGGGTGCCAGGTCGTGTTCGATCCAGACGATGGTCACCCCAAGATCCCGATGAACATCGAGGATGTAACTGGCGATATCCTCCTTTTCTTCGACGGCCATTCCTGACATGATTTCATCCAACAGGAGCAATTTGGGTCCCATGGCGAGCGCACGGGCCATGTCGACCCTTTTGCGAACGCCGAAAGGGAGGATGCCTACCGGTGAATAACGGAAGCTCGAAAGACCCATGAAATCGATGATCTCCTCCTCGATTTCACTGCGATGCTTTATTTCATCCCTGACAATATTGGGTAATCGCAAAAAACTTCCCAAGAGGGAGAACTTCATGAGAAAATGACGTCCAAGCTTAATATTGTCCAGTACAGTCATGCCCTGAAAAAGCTCCACTTTCTGAAAGGTCCTGGCAACGCCAAAAGTGGCGACGACATGAGGCTTTAATCCGTTCAATCTGTTTCCATCGAATGTAATGACACCGCTGTCGGGATGATAATGCATGTTGATGCAGTTGAGC
>JAFDAT010000198.1 GCA_019313725.1 Deltaproteobacteria bacterium | reverse complement strand
ACCCAATCAGAAATGCCACTTCCTGGAGTTCGATACCGGGGTCGTTGATGTAGCCTTCGGCCAGAACCCTGCGGGTATCCGCCAGCAGGAAGCGGTAGGTCGCACCGGCTTTGCGCAAGGATCTTTGAAAGCTGCGTACGCTCATAAAAAGTTTAGCGGCCACAAGATTATTGGAAACATTTCCGGAGGGAAGCACTTCCACGATGACGGCTTTGGTGCGTTGAATAATATCGGTTTTTTCCAGATGGGAAAGGTATTCAATAACGA
The DNA here is from genome assembly GCA_019313725.1 of Deltaproteobacteria bacterium. Classification (GTDB taxonomy): domain Bacteria; phylum Desulfobacterota; class Desulfobacteria; order Desulfobacterales; family B30-G6; genus JAJDNW01. The sequence goes on along the minus strand of JAFDAT010000198.1, from coordinate 6,249 downwards.
CGTTGTCGTTGATTTCCGCAATGTATGGGTTGGCTCCGGAAAGGCTTTGCCGCACATCTGTCGAACGAAAAGTAATGATGTTGCCGGGATGGTTGAAATGTACCGGTGCTTTGAAAAACTGATGGTACTTTTCCTCACATGCAGGGGGGGCGTGCTTCAGGCACACCTTGACGGGTTTCAGTTCTTCCCCATAATTGACCCTGCACATGGCCATGATGGTGGCCAGCTTGGCGTCACAGCGCTGTGGAAATTCATACCCTGGAGCATCGTAGCTTATGACCAGATCAGTTTCACTGCCCCTTTCCACGAGTTCGAGCTCAATGGATTTGGTGACGATATGGATATAGCGCACCAGGCGATTCAGTGCATCGTGCAGGGTACTGCTGGCAAGCCAGGCATAGCCAAGCGCATTGAGGTACGATGGATGCCAGTGCTCGGCAGCTCTAAGCCCCATGCAGGGGTCTTGGATTGATCGCGTTATCAATTTCCAGAGCGTGTTAACGGAACGATAGCTGATCCGGCAGCCGGCACATTGCACCATGTCCAGGTCGATGTGGGCCGCTTCAAACAGTTTTTCCGGTTCGATGTCGTAGGATTTTATAACCTTCCATGCCAGATGGGCGGTAGATGCCAGATACGTCGCCGTCATGGGAACCTCCTAATATAACAACCTGAAATTGTTGTTTCTTACATACACTAATCTGAAACAGAAGTATAGTTTTTATCCGGTTGCCATAAATTTTCATACCATCCCGCGCACAACGAAACAGGCAACAGAAGCAACCTGTGAAAGTTCTGGGTTTTATGTGTAGCAAGTATTCGATCCCGATAGCGATTTCGATCCCGATAAAATCATAAGAAAACTAACACTTGGGCTATTTTCTCCAACTACATTGGAGAAGGAACAGATTTTTTAAAAAAATATGGCTTATGTGTAGCCTGTTTGCTAATATCCGGAATCCGCGCTGCTTGCTGGAACGCAGTTCAAACCATTAAATCGTGAAACGATTTTATTATGGCATTTAAATTCATCCATACTGCCGACATTCATTTGGACAGTCCCTTACATCGTCTTGAGGCATACGAAGGGGCTCCCGTTGAGGAGATCCGTCAGGCGTCGCGGCGGGCTTTCGAAAATTTGATAGATCTGGCAATCGATGAAGCGGTCGATTTTGTGCTGATTGCCGGCGATCTGTTCGATGGCGACTGGAAAGACTACAACACGGGCCTTTATTTCATTAAGCAGGTCAGGCGGCTTGGTGAGGCCCGGATCCAGGTGTTCATCATCTCCGGCAACCACGATGCTGCCGGCAAGATGACGAAAACTCTGCCGTATCCGGACAACGTACATGTTTTTTCCACCAGAAAACCCGAAACGAAAACCCTGGAAAACCCCAAAGTAGCGGTCCACGGACAAAGCTATTCCAGGGTTGCCGTCACGGACAACATAGCCCGTGAATATCCTGAACCGATTCCCGGATACTTCAACATCGGTCTGTTGCACACAAGCCTGACCGGCAGGGTAGGGCACGAAAATTATGCCCCTTGCTCACTGGATGACCTGGTCAACAAAGGCTATGACTACTGGGCGTTAGGGCACGTGCACCAGTTCGAGCTGGTTGCGAAGGATCCGCCGGTGGTGTTTCCCGGTTGTATCCAGGGGCGCCATATCCGGGAGTCGGGCGCAAAGGGGTGTGTCTTGGTTACTGCCGAAGGGGGAACACTTCCTGCGGTAAACCGTTTCGATATTGATTTGATTCGCTGGGAACGGATGAATATCGATCTGGAAGGCGTGCGGAGCATCGATGAAGTTTTGGAACGGTTTCAGGCGGTTCTCGGAGCGGAAATTCACCGGCAAGACCCGAAGCTGGTGATTGCGCGTGTGGTGTTTACCGGCGAGACAGACCTTCACGCCCAGATTGCAGCCGACCCCGAACTGATCAAGGAATCGGTAAGGTCAACAGCGATTGCCAATTTTGGCGACCGGGCCTGGATTGAAAAGGTGAAGGTAAGGACCAAACCCCTATCCAGATCAGTTGCCGACCCCGGTCCTTTGCGTGAACTGGGATTGCTGGTGGATGATTTGACGTCAAAGGATTCAGATCTGCTGGCGTTGGGCAAAGAATTGTCAACGCTCTTTCAAAAATTACCGCCCGATTATCGCCAAGGTGATTCAAGGATCCAGCCGGACGACCCGGATCAGATGCGTGAGCTTGTTGAAAAAGCGCAGGCCCTGCTGGTGAGCAAATTAATGCAGGAGGCCGCCTTGTCATGAAAATAAGGAGTATACGGCTGGCTGCCTATGGCCCTTTTACCGATGTGACCCTTGACCTGCCCGGCACCCGTCCGGATTTTCACATTGTGTTTGGACCCAATGAGGCTGGGAAAAGCACAGCCCTGAGAGCCCTTCGGCACATGCTTTTCGGAATCCCGGTTATAACCGGAGATAATTTTCTGCACGGCTACGGCAAGATGCGTGTCGGCGCCAGACTGATTAACAGCGATGGTGATGAGATCGAGTTTATTCGTCGCAAAGGAAAAGCCAAAACACTGCGCGGTCAGGATGATGAAACCGTGCTGGATGACGACGCCCTGGCTCCCTTTTTGGGAGGCATCGGTGCTAAAGTGTTTGAGCAGATGTTTGCCATCGGTCACGAAGACCTGATCCGCGGCGGTGAGGAGATCATATCCGGCAAAGGCAGCGTCGGTGAAGCCCTGTTTGCCGCCGGTGCCGGCCTGATTCGGCTTCAAAATGTTCAAAAGGATCTTGAGCAGGCATGCGGTGCACTGTTCAAACCCAGTGGTTCAGCGCCTTTGATCAACCAGACGATTAAAGCGATTAAAACAACACGCCAGGAACAAAAAAATGCACTGCTGTTACCCAAGGCATGGAAGCAACACGACCGCGATCTCCGCGATGCCCAGAAACAGATGGATGATGTAAAAGAAACGCTCACATCCCACAAACAAAGGCAGGCAAAACTCGAACGCATAAGGGCCTCGTTGCCGTTAATCGCCCGTAAAAAAGAGATCGACACTGACCTTGTTGATTATCACGGGATACCGGATCTATCGGATGATTTCGGAGACAAACGACGCGACGCAGAAAAAGATTTGATAATGGCCACCCGGGATTTGGAGCGTTCCCAGGCAGCCATAGAGAAAATCAGCAAAGCGATGGACGCCCTTCCGGATCACACGGCACTGCTTGTAAACGCATCCACCATCGAGTCTCTACAACATGAGTTGGGCAGCTTCCGAAAAGCCCAAAAAGACAGGCCCGAACTGGAAGGGCGTATGCGGACGTTGCAAAAGATAGCGACGGAGATGCTTGAAGAAATTGGTGCGGACATCTCGGGTGAAACTGCCAAGCATTTGAAGCCCCCGCCGTCGGCCGTGGGTGAAATCCAAAAACTTGGAAAAGAATACGAACGGTTGACCGCCAGGCAGGAATCGGCCGCAGAACAGCAGCGTAAACTGAAAAGCCGGCTCACCATACTGACCGAACAGCGCAAGGGGATGCCTGCACCCGTTGATGTGTCACAACTTGAAAATGCCTTGCAAGCCGCTATAGAAGCCGGTCAAATCGAAAAACAGCTGGCTGAAATGCGCACCTCAAGTGAAACACTTGACGGAGAATTGAGCCGCTTACTAAAAAGACAAACGCTCTTGAATGGTTCATTGGCGCACATTGACGAACTGCCTTTACCATCCAAAGAAAATATCGATCGGTTTGAAAGTCGTTTTGACACCTTGCAGCGTATTTTCGAAAAACAAAGCGAAACCCAGGCTTCGACCGAAGACGAGATCGCGCAAACGCAAGCCGATATTCAGGCCATCGATCTGTCCCAGGAAGTGCCCACTGAATCGGATTTAAAAAACGCCAGAGGTATTCGTGACAAGGGGTGGGGTCTGATTCGACAAAATCTGGAAGGCCGGACACCGCCGGCTGAAGAATCCCAGGAGATATTGCGCCATTTCGACAATGCATCCGACTTGCCGGATGCATTCGAGAAGAGCATGGTTCGTGCGGATCACCTCGCAGATCGCCTCAGGCGTGAAGCCGACCAAGTCAGCAGGAAAGGTTTGTTGGAAGCACAAAAAGAGAAGCTGGAAAAAGTGCTTGCCGATGTCAGCGCAAAACTTGAAAAGTCTCAGGCGCAGCACGGTGAATTGGAAACCGAGTGGCAAAAGAGATGGGCGCCGGCCGACATTACCCCCCAAACCCCCAGAGAGATGCGTGGCTGGCTTTCCGAAATTACATCACTACGGGATAAATTGGTCGATTTGCGGTCCCAAAAAAACCAATCGGGACGTCTTGCTGCACAAGTGGCGGCACTCAAGTCAGATTTGTTGCTGGCATTCGAGGCTTCCGGTGCTTTCCAGAGTCAAAAACAACCGCTATCAGTGTTGAAAAAAACAGCCCAGGCTTACATACAAACGCAAAGAGACCTTGAGTCCAAAATCGCCGCGACTGAGAAGGAATCGATCAGCCTCGAAAGGGAACAGGAAGAGGGCGCTTTCGTTATTGCAGAACTGGAAGGCACCCTTTCCCGGTGGAAAACAAGCTGGGAAAGCAGTGTCAAAAAAATAGGAATTCGTGCCGATGCCACACCGACAACGGCTATAGCCGTCATTGAAAACGTGCGTGAGGTCAAGAACAAAGTCGGTGAGGCTAACGTGTTGCGCAAACGAATTAAAGGTATCGACCGGGATTCTGCCGCCTTCATATCGCGTGTGGATGAACTGGTTGAAATTCTCGCAGCGGATCTCAAAAAGGAATCCCAGGACAGGGCGGCAGAATTGCTCAATGGCAGGCTGACCAATGCCCGCAAAGATGCGTCCCAACAGTTGGGGTTCATGGAACGGCTTGAATCGGCAAACAAAGAACTGGAAGATGCAAAAAGGCGTCTTTTTGAATGCAGTGCGTTGACGGAATCCCTCTGCAAAGAGGCCGGTTGCTTGAACGCTGAGTTGCTATCGGAAACCGAAAAGCGTGCCCACGCGCGAAAAGCGCTGAAAAAGGAACTGCACAACCTTGAGCAGCAAATACGCAGATTGAGTGCGGGTGCCACCGTTGAAAAATTTATGGATGAAGCCGCATCGATGGACGTCGACAGCATCCCTCCTGAACTTCGAGAGTTGAATGATGAAACCAAACGCTTGGAAACGGAGCGTTCGGAACTTGACAAAAAAATTGGCGTGTTGGAGGACAAACTCGAACAGATGGACGGCAGTTCTGCGGCTGCCACGCATGCCGAGAATGCCGAACGATTGTTAGCCGGCCTGGAGTCAAGTGTTGAAAAGTACGCTCAGTTGAAAATCGCAGCGATCATCCTTTCCAGAACTGTCGAACAATACCGGGAAAAACATCAAGGGCCACTGATATCTCGGGCCAGTGAACTTTTTGCTCAAATAACCGTTGGCTCCTTCAGCAGACTCCTGGCGGATTATGACGACAAAGGCAACCCGGTATTGGTCGGCATACGATCGAAATCCGGCGCACCCGTCCATGTCGAAGGCATGAGCGACGGAACAGCAGACCAATTGTACCTGGCCCTTCGCCTAGCCAGCCTTGAACAATACCTCGAACACAACAAGGCGTTACCATTTGTGGTGGATGACATTTTATTGCGTTTTGATGATGAACGGGCATTGGCTACGCTGGATGTGCTGGCAGATCTTGCAGGCAAGACGCAGATCCTTTTCTTTACCCACCATCGACACCTGGTGGAACTGGCCCAAAAAAATCTGGATCCGTCAAAACTTTCTATCCAGGACCTTGAAAGGAGATAAAATGTCCGGGGTTAATGAAATTCTAATCGTTGTCGCTATTATCGCGGGGATTTTTTTCGTTCCGCGTATGTTACCGGCAAAACGACAGATCCAAATCGCCAAAAGGCCGATTGTATTTTCCGGGAAATTGCGCCTTGCCGTGGCGGCATCGATTATATATCCATTGGCTGCGGCGGCATATTTTAAACCCTGGAAAAACGACATAATCGTTTTTCTCTATCTGGGTATCGGGCCGGTGGCCTTGTGCTGGCTGTTGACATGGGTGTTTGGCGGGAGAAAATTTTATCATCGATAGCGCACCCGGGTCCAGAGGGCGTGTCGAAGATCCCGTCCTGCGGGGGCACTGGATGCTCCCTGGAAGGGAGTATCTACGCCATAACATATGAGTGCCTAAAGTGAACTAAAGTGACTAAAGTTAAGGAATTCTATCTTTTTTATAAATGGCAGAGCGTA
>JAFDAT010000197.1 GCA_019313725.1 Deltaproteobacteria bacterium | reverse complement strand
TCATCGAGTGCAAGGTCATTCACACCTATGAAATCGGCCTGCACACCCAGTTCATCGGTGAGATTATGGACATTAAGGTGGATGAATCCATGATCGGCAAAGACGGTTACCCTGACATGCTGATAATAGACCCCTTTCTCTATGCCGCCGAACAGGGCAAATACTATGGTGTGGGTGCATATATCGGAGATGCGTACGATATAGGCAAGAAATTCTTAAAACCAAACAGGATTGAGTGATCGAGATCGGAATCGCAATCGAAATTACATCATGTTTGCGTATGATTTCAGTATTAAGCGCACGGTTTAGCAGGGATAAATCCCTGCGCTACATATCCATACATGTTGTCGGCTGAAATAATATATGAGTAATCAGAGTGTTGCCAATGTAGGCCAGGGCTTCAGCCCTGATTAAAACATACCATTGCTATTTAAAAGTAATCCTGGGCGGCTTCCTTTCGGGCAGTCGATAGTACTTTGGTTTTGCATACCCGATCATCATAGGATAGTGATGCCGGTGGCCTGTTGGCAGGCCAATGGCCTCCTTGAGCGGATCCCACGAAAGAAGCGCCCCCTGGAGCAGCCCTGCCCAGCACGTCCCCAGCCCCGAAGGAAGAGCGGCGAGTTCCAGGTAGGCAAGGGCGATGCTGATGTCCACCATGCCGTTCCTGTTTTCTTTGGGTGCAGAAGCCACGATCAACGCCGGGGCACTTCTCAGGACCGAATCAAAACCCATGTCCCATGCCGATATGATCATGGGCATGTAGACTGCGGTGGGCTCCCCCGGAAATTTTTCCTGGATATATTTCATCCAGTCGACAGTCATACCGGCCAGTTGCCGGATCTTTTTCCTGTCCGTGAATACCGTGTATTCCACCAACTGCATGTTGCTGCCCGTGGGCGCATATCGGGCAATCTTGATCAGCTGTTGGACAATCTCTTTTTCCACGGGTTTATCCTTGAAAAGACGCACGGATCGTCGTGAACGCAGCAGTTGAACGACCCGTTCGAGGCCGATCTTAAGATCCTTTTCTATGGGTGGGCAGGCCTCCAGGGGTATGTCCCGGTGACTGAGTGCACCATGCGGGCAGACCGCGACACAGTGGCCGCAGCGCAGACAGCTTTCATCGCCGCCGCGCATGAGCTGCGGCACGCTTTCTTTATCTTTCAGTTTGATGATCGCCGTGGGACACTCCCGCACACAGATGCCATCCCTTTTGCATTTATCACCATCGATGCTAATCATTCCCAATGGCTTATACCTCCTGTTAAGTAGTCTTTGAATAGCGGCAAAGCCGCGTACGATAACAACACCGTAGGCGATGTTATAACAGTATCTGATTCCGCACCGACCGTGACTCTCCGGCCGCAATGACACGTATGGCCGGCCGGCCCTTGACAATACACTTGTTTTCACAGATGCCGCAGCCCACACATTTTTTCAGGTCCACCTGGGGCAGTTTCACCCTGACCCGTGTCCCGGCCGGTCCCCTGACCGTATCCTCGTAGAAGTAAATGGCTTTAGGGGATGTGGGGCAGTGCTCCTCACAAACGATGCACGGACCGTTTCCCGACCAGGGAAGGCACCGGCCCCGGTCGAAATATGCCGACCCGATTCGAACGGGTTCTTCAATTTTTTCCCTGGCAGAGATGTCCGCAATGGCCCCTGTGGGGCAGACGCTTCCACAAAGGGTACAGGTGTATTCACAGTACCCCTGGATCATAATCAGGTTCGGCGTCCAGAAACCGGCCAGCCCTCCCTCGGTCAGAGCCGGATTGATCACATTGGTGGGGCATGCTTTCATGCACAGGCCGCAACGCTGGCACAGTGTCAGAAACACCCGTTCCGGCAGCGCACCCGGAGGCCGGATAAGATTAGGGCTGGACACCGTGTGGATTTGTCCGTCGAGCCTGGAGAAAAAAGGCAGGGCAACCCCGGCGGTCAACCCGCCCAGGACCGCCCGGCGTCCCATGTCCGTACCTGCGTCGCCAAAAGGGCTTCTCAGTTTGAAGGCTACGGCATCCTCCGGGCAGGTGTTGTGACAGTTCAAACACATCAAGCACTCGCTCTTCTGCCAGGCGTCCCCGGGGATGGGTCCGGCCGCTCCGGCACAGACTTTTTTACACCGGTCGCACTGTGTGCAGAGATCCGTTTTTTTGCTGAGCCCCAGGATGCTGAATCGGGAAAAGATCCCCAAAAGAGCCCCCAGGGGACAAAGGGTGCGGCACCAAAACCTGGGCCTGATTCGATTCAAAAAAAGGATCAGCAGGAAGATTGTACCGATAAGCCAGCCGGTCTTGAACGCCTGGTACCCGTACCCGAAAACCGGAGACACCAGGACTTCAGCCGTATAACTGAGATAATTCAGCACCTTGATATCCGTGCGGGCCAGAAAATCGAATATCTCTTTGATGCCGATGCCGGCACCCGGTAGGACAGCCAGGGCCAGGGAACGATAAAAAAATGCAATGGGATCCAAGATACCGGAAAAATTGAGGCCGAAAAGGGCTGACACGAGCAACAGGATAAGGATAAAATATTTGATTTTCCGTGAATTTGTCTTCTGGTTGGCCTTTATCAGTCGTCTTCCGGTGAGCGCGGGCCTGAAATAACTGACCAGGTGGTGCAGCGTGCCCAGGGGACAGATAAAACCGCAGAACACCCGACCAAATACCAGCGTCAGGATCAGGACCGCCAGACTCCAGCCGAAGCCCTTGATGAGCACATGGCCCGAGATCAGGGACGTGATCCAGACCAGCGGGTCCGCCTGAAAGAAAAAGGTCACCGGCTGTTCCAGGCGGAGCTCCTTTTCGCCGCTGATCAACTGGGTGTAGTCCAGGTAATAATCCTGGGGCAGCCGGCTCTCCACCACGAGAAATAAAAACAGGAGCAGGAAAAAAGCCTGACTGCACCGCCTGAGCCATACCAGGTGTCTTATTTTCAAACAGCCACCTCCAGATGCCTGGAAATCGCCGTGTCATAGACGCCGAGGCCCTGTTTCTGACCGAGTTGGATAAAGCCGATTCTTTCCGGTTTTTTGTCGAACAGCCGCGCAGCCCTGGCATCGGCGGCAACCGGGTCGTTACTCAGAATGAGACGGTTCATGATGGCCACGTCCGCGGTGCTGCCGCCCGAGGGTCCGTTGCGGATCATAACCCGCGTGGCGTCGATCAGGATGATATCGGGTTTAAAAAAATGCTCCAGATCGACGATGGTCTGATGAATATCCTGGTGCAGGGCGTTTCTGCGCCCGCCCACGGCACCGATCCAGTTTTTCATTCCCAGGGTAAGGCCGCTCAAACCGTGCACTTTGGCCACCGGCAGGTTGATCAGCGTGTCCGCCTCCACCACGGGTTTGAAAACGGGCCACACATCCAGACGGTTCCCCCCCAGTTTCATGTCGCGCATGAGGGATGAGCGGGGATGAACCAGGTCCGCGCCTGTATTTTTGGCCACCATTCCTGCACCGGTAACGGCAAAACAACGTTTGGCCCCGTGAATAGTGTGGTCGACAATGCGCACTTTTTTGGCGCCGGCCTCCTGGCAGAGCTCGATGACGGCCTCCAGCACCTCTGGATTCGTCGTGGCCGCCAGATGCGGGGCTCGCGCCCAGGATATGTTGGGTTTTATGGCCACCACATCCCCTTTAGAGACAAATTTTCCCATGCCCCCCACGGCTTCGAAGATTTTTCGGGTCAGGGCATTGACGGAATAGCCTTCTGTCCGGCCGACACCGTCGACCAGAAATTTGGGTGCATCACCAGCAGCCAGGGAAGGTCTGGGGCGCTGCAAAGACAGAACGGCTGTCCCTCCCAGGGAAAGACCGCTCCATATGCGCAATAATTTTTTAATGGATTCTCTTCGGGTTAGTTGTTTTTCTGTATTCATGATGCCACCTTTAAAAATCCCTTGAAATAATAAAATGATGGGGCTGCGATATCGCATCGCACCTTAAAAATGCTGCAACCCACAAAATATATAACGACATGGAATACAAAAAAAATCAACCGAGACTTGAATGCGGCGGGTTGATCAAAGCTTTGTTTCCCTATTCCATACAGGTACCATAGAAGTTCAACGGCCGTCTTGAAAAACCTGCAGAAGTCTTTTTAAAACAGGATGCATCGATTTTCCGGGTGTGTTCAACAGAATCACATACCGGTACAGACCCTTTTCCGGGACCCGATAGTAGCCTGCCTGGCTACGGATACCTCTCAGATGGCCGGTTTTAAAAAAATGCCCATCCTTGCTTTTCATGAGGGCGTGATGGGGTTCGAAGGCTTCCAGCACGGCCAGCATCTGCCGGGCTGAGACTCTGTTCAACCGCGAAATACCGGATCCTTCTGCCACGGCGACGCGGTCAAGCCCGAGTTCGTTCCGCGCATACGCTTGTACCGCCTGGGCGCCGTTTTCCAGCCTACCCGGGGCACCATGCTGCCGGGCACCTGTGCGCAAAAAAATCTGGTTAGCCATGAAATTGTTGGAATATTCAAGCATCCTGGCCACGATCTGCTCCAGGGTGAACCTGGAACGATATTCTAAAACAAGCCGGTCCTGGGACAAGACGGGCTCGATTTTTATTTGGCCGGCAAACGAAAAACCCGATGCTTCGAGAAAATACTTGAAAAGATAGCCCGCATAATAGGTGATCTCATCCTGTTGGTGTGAAAGCGTGATCCTGCCTTTCTGAAGACCCGACGCCTCGATGCCGGGCAGCACCATGGGTATGAGCGGTGTCTGTGGTTCCGCACTGATATAGGTCCCCTGGTGCTGCTTGAAATTGACCGTGTTGAAATTGACACACAACGCCCCGACAGGGGCATCAAAAGGCTCTGAAGAGTCGGAAACACCCGGAATGGATATGGGTGTATCAAAAAATGTGTTGTCCAGAATAATGTGGTTCAACCTGCGTTCGGACCCGTTCAGTTCCCCTGCCAGGGTTGCTGCAATCTCGCGGACGATTTCCGAAATCAGCAGCGGGTCCCCCTGCCCCTTAATTTTAAGACTCCCGTCATTCGCCAGGTAGAAACCGGTGGTGAACCTGAAATCCGGTCCCAGGTAATGAAAGGCGGCAAGGGCTGTGAGGATCTTTATGGTGGAGGCCGGCACAAGCTCGATTTCCGGGTTGTGGGCAAACAGGATCCTTCCATCCGCAGCCGCTACCATGGCAGCATCCCGGGGGCCCAGTAAATCCGTCAGACCGGAAAATGCCCGGTCGGACAGGCCCGAAGCCAAAGGTGCCCAGAACATCCAGCAAAAAATGAGAAGGGCCACAGATTTCGAAAACCGATATCGGTCACCCCTGTACCTTCGCCGGCAAGGCAAGGCCCGGCTCATGCAACCGCCTTTTCCGGGGAATCGAGAACCAGGGTCACCGGACCGTCATTGACCAGCGTCACCGCCACCATGGCCTGGAATTGTCCGGTTGCCACATGCAGCCCCTTTTTGCGGACGGCGCCCGTAAAATGTGCGTATAACCTTTCCGCCACTTCGGGCCGGGCAGCCTGTATAAACGATGGCCGCCGCCCTTTGCGGCAATCCCCTAAAAGCGTAAACTGCGACACCACCAGCATTTCACCTCGCGTGTCCAGGAGAGACCGGTTCATCCTGCCGTCATCATCTTCAAAAATCCGCAGGTTGGCTATTTTGTCGGCCAGATAATCCGCATCGGATGGTTCGTCCTCTCTGGCCACGCCCAGCAGCACGAGCAGGCCCTTACTGATTCTACCGACAACGCTGCCCTCCACGGACACCGAACTTTCGGTCACCCTCTGTACGACTGCTCGCATAATTAATCCTTATCAGTATAATCCTCAGATCCATTACATTGGTCTGCGTCGGCCCGGTTTTGAACAAGTCGCCCAACGGATCGAAAAAATTGTAGGCATCGTTGTTTTCAAGATACGCCGCCGGGTCAAGACCTTTTGCGCCGGCTCTTTCAAAAGTCGTACTGTCCATTATAGCACCGGCAGCATCGGTGGGGCCGTCGGTACCATCCGTCCCGGCCGAAAGCAGCACGATGTCCTCTGTGCCCCCCAATGCCGAAACAGATGCCAGTGCGAACTCCTGGTTGCGCCCACCGAGCCCTTTCCCGGTAAGGGTTACTGTGGTTTCCCCACCCGACAGGATGCAGGCAGGCGCGCGGACCGGGTTGCCGGAAGCCGTCACCTCCCTGGCAACACAGGCATGAAATCGGGCGACATCCCGGGTTTCACCCTCGAAGCGGGATGACAGTATCAGTATCATTTAATTCGGTCCGAGATCGTAATTTTCACTTCACTGGTAATTTTCTGGGTGTTATTATACCTTTGGCAGTTATTTATGCTATTGCACGTCATTTGCCCTTCGGGCGTAATTGATTGTATTTTAACCTACAGACAGTTGACCGCCAGAGGAGGGCCACCTAAAACGTAACACTTAAAACCCACAGGGTCCACAGGGTCAATCTTTAGTTGGATTCTATAACTATCTGATAACAAAATAGAATTAGTCTAAAGAATCATCCTCATTGTATCATTTTTTTCTCGAAAATTAAAGATGTAAGTTTGTAACCTACTGATTTTATTTAATCGGCACTTGACTCCCAGATACATTTGGGATACAATGGTGATTGTTTTTAACTCATTAAGTCCTCATTGTATCAGGTGCCCTATGATTGATAAAGCCGGTTCGGACAAAGCCCTACAAAGACTCTTTCTAAGGTTTAAAGTTGTAGATATGAATGCCCTCTTTAAAACGCTCAAAACAAAATCCCGCATGAGCATTTTCAGGCGCCTTAAAGAAGTTAGTTATCTATCCAGCTACACTCATACCGGTAGATACTACACGCTTGCTCATATCCCACAGTTTGACAATCACGGCCTGTGGTTTCATCAAAGCGTCGGATTTTCTCAGTATGGCACATTAAAGTCAACAATTGTTGAATTGGTTGACAGATCTTTAGCAGGCTTTACCCATCTGGAATTGAATCATATTTTACGTATACGAATTCACAATACATTGCTTAATCTGGTACGCGAACATCATGTGATCAGGCAACGGTTGGAAAAAGTATTTGTATATGTCGGTGTAGATCCCGATAAAGCTGCTTTACAAGTAGCCAAAAGACGAAAGAAAGCATCAAGCAATTTCAGAGAAATCACTTCGATATCCGTCACAACAGTTATTGAAGTACTTATTGAGGCTATACATGCAAGCCGGGTACGTATCGCTCCATCCGTGGTTGCTAATCGACTTTCCTTTCGGGGAATCTCCATTACTGCCAAGCAAGTCGAACAAGTATTCATCCAATACGGCATAGCCCCCGAAAAAAAAATAGTGGAGTCGGGCTCGAAACGCTTGAAGCCATGAGAAATAAATGCCCGATTTGTCGAGGCCCATGGCACGTTCAGAAAACAACCCCTCATCATGGCAGAACTATAAGCCACGGGCAATTTGAAATTCGTGAGACCATTCATGTCTGTGCGAATAGATGCCGTCTTGACTCAGGACAGCTTGTTATCCGGCGTGCCAACTCACTTGCAAGGTACATCATTCCAGGAAAAACAATCGGATACGACGTGATGACCTTCGTTGGACTTCAACGATTTGTCCATCGTCGTCAGCGTGAAGAGATCCGCGAATTGGTTCTTCACGAACACGGCATACAGCTATCTTCAGGTACAATAAGTAATCTGACAAAACTCTTTCTCGGTTATCTTTGGACACTACACGACAAACATATTGAACAGCTTCGAGACACATTGAACTCCGACGGCGGCTGGCCCCTGCACATCGACGCTACCGGTGAGGATGGCCGAGGAACACTGCTGGTGGCACTGGCTGGATGGCGTCGATGGGTGCTCGGTTCTTGGAAAATACCAACCGAACATAGCGAGGCGATTCTGCCGTGCCTGCACGAGGTTGTTCAAAAATTTGGTGCCCCATGCGCAATTATGCGGGATCTCGGCCGGGCTATAACGCCTGCGGTCAATACCCTTCTTACGGAACTTAAGCTGAACATTCCTGTGCTGGCTTGCCACATGCACTTTCTTAAAGATATTGGTAAAGATCTGCTCAACCCTGCC